>JBICHM010000236.1:0-20269 GCA_043101835.1 Phycisphaerales bacterium
CCACCCCCGCCCCGACCGCCGTCAGCACCGGCGGACGCCCCGTCGACGAGATCTCGCTCGCGCTGCCCAAGGGGCGCATCGCCGCCCAGCCGGCCTCGGCGAGGAGGCGCTCGACCTCGGCGGCGATGCGCCCCTTGGGCAGCGCGAGCGAGATCTCGTCGACGGGGCGTCCGCCGGTGCTGACGGCGGTCGGGGCGGGGGTGGTTGCTGCAGTGGTCTGGGCGGGCATCTCGTGGTCCTCGGGTGATCGCGTCCGGTGGTACGGGTTCGCGTCGGGGGAGGCCGGGATGCAGCGACATGCGCGCCCGGCCGGGATCGGCGGGCGGCGTGCGGTTCGTCAGTCCGGATGTGTCTGGAAGTCAGGCCTTCCGAGCACCGGCGCACGACCACATGCCGCCCTCGAGATGGGCGTGGCTGTGGTGGCGATGGTGCGTGGCTGCGGCCATGACGGGGGGAGACTAGGCTGGCCCCGGCGGGCGATCAAGCGGGCCGGTCCGCCGCGAATATGTGTTGACGAAGTCTGCACGCGGCCCGCCGCCAGTTGTCCCCCGGGAGGCCCGCCGTGGCTGTCTGCGATCGCCTGCGTCCCTTCGGCTCGACGATCTTCTCGACGATGACGGGGCTCGCGAACAAGCACCGCGCGATCAACCTGTCGCAGGGGTTCCCGGACTTCGACGGCCCGGCGCAGGTGAAGGCCGCGGCGATCGAGGCGATCACCGAGGCGAAGAACCAGTACGCCCCGCACCCCGGCGTGCCGGCGCTCGGCGAGGCGATCGCGGCGCAGTTCGAGCGGAACACCGGGATCGGCGTCGATCCGGCCAGCGAGATCACGGTGACGGCCGGGTGCACACAGGCAATCGCCGCGACCTGCCTGGGCCTGCTCAACCCCGGCGATGAGGTCGTCGTCTTCGAGCCGTACTACGACTCCTACCGCCCCTGCTGCGCGATGACCGACGCGACGACGCGATCGGTGACGCTGCACGCCCCCCACTTCCGCTGGAACGACGACGAGCTGCGCGCGGCGTTCACCGCGAAGACGCGCGCGGTGATCGTGAACACCCCCCACAACCCGACGGGGCGCGTGTTCGATCGGCAGGAACTCGAGCAGATCGCGGCGTTGTGCATCGAGCACGACTGCCTGTGCTTCAGCGACGAGGTGTACGACCGGCTGGTCTTCGACGGCGAGCACATCTCGATCGCCGGTTTGCCGGGCATGCGCGAGCGCACGGTGACGATGGGCTCGGTGGGCAAGACCTACAGCCTGACGGGGTGGAAGATCGGGTGGGCGATCGCGCCGTCGGAACTGACCGCCGGCGTGCGCGCGGCGCACCAGTTCATGCTCTACGCGGTGGCGACGCCCCTGCAGCACGGCGCCGCGGCGGCCCTGCGGAGCGGGAGCGACTACTACGAGGAGTTCGTCGCCACCTATCGGCGGAAGCGGGACTTCCTGTGCGAGGCGCTCGCGGAGATCGGCTTCGGCGTCGTGGCGCCACAGGGAACCTACTTCGTGCTGGCCGATCACACGCCCTTCGGATTCGAGGACGATGTCGCCTTCTGCACGCACCTGGTGCAGGACATCGGCGTCGCGGCGATCCCGCCCTCGGCCTTCTACGACCGCCCGGAGCACGGGAAGCGCCTTGTGCGCTTCGCCTTCTGCAAGACCGACGAGACGCTCGAGGCGGCGGTGGAGCGAATGCGGAAGTTGCGGGGGTAGGACGCTGCCGGGCGCCATGCAAATAAGAAAGGCCCCGGACGCCTCTGCGCCCGGGGCCTTAATCGATCACAGGGTGCCCGCCGCGATCAGTCGATCTGCGGCAGCTCGCTGAAGAGCGTGCACCACCACACGGGGAGATTGTGGTCGTGGTGGTGGTCGGCGACGCCGAACGGGAAGCCGCCGCCCTGGGCGGGCTGGGCCGGGGTGCGCGACGGGTCGAGGGCGTGGTCCACGCGCGCGACGAGGTCGGCGAAGTGGCGGTTGGTCGCCTCATCTGCGCCGGTCTTGCCCTTGGCCATGTCGCGGATAGCGACGAGCTCGCCGCGGCAGAGGGACGGGAGGTCGCCGTTGTCGTCGGCGGTGTCCATGCGGTTGGCGAGCAGGTCGATGTAGGCGCGCTGGAGGGCGCGCCGGCTGTAGTCCACGCTCGGGCGGCTGGACTTCATTTCGCCGAAGACGCCGTCGCGCAGGTCGATCATGAGCTCGACGGGCGTATAGGCGTTCTTCGCGTCGCGCTGGGCGTGCTCGCTCATGCGCGCGACGCGGTTGTCGCTGATGAGCGAGCGGAGTAGACGGGTCTGGGCGCTGAGCACGCGCTCCGCGGCGCCGCTGGACTCGAGTCGCAGCGTGACCTCGGGGTCGAGGAACATCTCCGGCGTCGCGAAGGCGTTGTCGTTGAGGAACTTCACGGCCTCCTGCTGGCGGGCCTTGCTGACGGGGAACCAGCGCTGGTCGGCGTCGCCGTACCAGAGATTGATGCGCTCGAAGCCGCCGACGACATTGGCGACGTGGCCCATCTCGCGCGACCACTGGCCGAGCAGGGCGCCGTGCATGGTCTCGAGGAGGTGGTAGTCGTCGCCTTCGCTGGCGGTCGCGTCGATGAGCATGTCGGCGATGCGCTCGAGGTTGGCCAGGCCCATGCGCGTGGCGCCGACGGGGTCGCCGGTGAGGTCCTCGGTCTGCTGAGTCGGGTCCTCGGCGGGGTTGGGGTCGCCGAAGCGGAGCATCGGGTTGTCGACCTGCTTTGCGACGAGCGCGGCGAGGCCGGCCTTCTCAGCCTCCTCGCTCTCGTACTGGCGGTAGCCCCACTCGACGGCGAAGTGGTCGTAGGGGCCGACCGCGGCCATGAGGGACGCGCCGTCGCCGGGCTGGGCGACATAGTTGAAGCGGGCGTAGTCCATAATCGACGGGGCGGTGCCCATCTTCTTCGTGAACTCCGGGTCGCGGAGGTTCTCGACGGTGTAGGACGACGAGGCCTTCATGTTGTGCGGGAAGCCGAGGGAGTGGCCGACCTCGTGCGCGACGACGAAGGCGATGAGCTCGCCCATGAGGTCGTCGGGCATGGGCAGCTTCTGGGCGCGCTCGTCGGTGGCGCCGGCCTGGACGAAGTACCAGTCGCGGACGAGCTTCATCACGTTGTGGAACATGCGCACATCGGCCTCGATGATCTCGCCGGACCGCGGGTCGTGCACATGGGGGCCGAAGGCGTTGGGCACATCGCTGGGGAGCCAGCGGATGGTGGTGTAGCGCGCGTCCTCGGGATCCCAGTCGGGATCCTCCTGCGGGCTCGGCGCCACCTTGCCGACGATGGCGTTCTTGAAGCCGGCGGACTCGAAGGCCGGCTGCCACTGCTCGATGCCGTCGATGACCCACGGCACCCACTTGGCGGGCACCTCGGGGGAGACGTACCAGACGATCGGCTCGACGGGCTCGGAGAGGTCGGCGTCGGGGTTCTTCTTCTCGAGGCGCCACCGGGTGATGAGGCGCTTGGTGCGTGCCTCGTGGTCGCTGTCGTCGGCGTAGTCGGTGAATCCGACGCTGAAGAAGCCGACGCGGTCGTCGTGATAGCGGGCCTGCATGGGCGTCTCGGGAAGCAGGATCATGCTGTGGTGCATGACGACGCTGACGCCGCTCTGCGAGGGGTCGCGGCGCACGGCGGAGGGGAACCCGCGTCCGCCGGCCTGCTCGCGCCCGCCGAGGTTGTAGGTGGCGAGCACGCGCGTCTCGATGTTCTCGGGGAAGGACTTGATTCCTTCGAGGAAGGTGCGCGAGCCGTCCATGCCGCTGGCCCCGAGGGACTGGGCCGGGCTGAACTCCTTCACATCGCTCGTGAAGAGGCTCGTGACATCGATGACGGCGTTCTGGTCCTTGCCCCACGCGGCGACGGGGAAGGCCTTGATGACCGGGCTGAAGGAGGTGTTCTCGACGGCGATGGAGATCGGGTCGTCGGTGTCGGCGCGGATGGCGTAGTTCACATCGCGCAGGAGAACGGTCTCATCGTCCTTGATCTCCCAGCGGACGACGCGGTCGTTGACCGGCATGCCGGCCCACTGGAAGCCCGCCTGGGTCTTCTCGAGCGTGGCGACCCAGACCATGTCGCGGTCGAGCATTGCCTGCGGGATCTCGTAGTAGAGCTTGTCGCCGACGCGGTGGGTGATGAAGAGGCCGGCGTCGGTGACGGCCTTGTCGGTGATCACCTCGTCGTAGGGCTTGATCTTGGACTCGCCGTTGGCGTTCCCGCCGCCGCCGCCTCGGGCGGCCATGGCGGCGCGGGCGCCGGGCCCCTGGGCGATCGCCTGGCCGGCGACGGACACGACGAACAGCGGCGCGGCAACGGCGACAACGATCGCCCCGCGACGACGACAGAACACACCAGCCATGTTGATACTCCCTCGACCAAGCCCTGCCGGGCGGACATTCGCCCGGCTTCCGGTCGAGTCTACCGGGGGGCCCCCCGGCGGTTGAAGGCTCGTGTGCGGAAATACCGGGCCTGAAACGACTTCGTCCGGGAATGCTGTATGGTGCCGGTCCGCGCCCGAGGGGCGGTCCACGGAGAGGCTTCATGTTGAGACGAGTTGTTCGTGCGTGCGCGCTGCTGCTCCTCGCCGCCCCGGTGGCGGTGGCCCAGCAGACGCCGGTCGCCTTCGTCAACGCCCATCTGATCCCGATCGCGGGGCCCGAGATCGAGCGCGGGGCGCTGGTCGTGCAGGACGGGCGGATCGTCGGCGTCGGGTCGATGGATTCGGTGACGATTCCCGACGAGGCGGAGGTCATCGACGCCGCGGGCAGGGTGATCATGCCGGGGCTGGTCGATACGCACAGCCACATCGGCGGACCCGGCGGCGGCGATTCGAGCGCGCCGATGCACCCGGAGGTGCGCGTGCTCGACTCGCTGAACCCCTTCGCGAGCGGGTTTCGTCGCGCGGTGGCGGGCGGCGTGACGACGATGAACGTGATGCCCGGGTCGGGCCACCTGCTCAGCGGGCAGACGATCTACCTGAAGCCGCGGGGCGGGACGACGATCGAGGACCTCTTCATCTACGACGACGACGGCCGGCCGATGGGCGGCATCAAGATGGCCAACGGCACGAACCCGCAGCGCAACCCGCCCTTCCCGGAGACGCGCGGCAAGGCGGCGGCGATCGTGCGCGCCAAGTACATCGACGCGCAGGAGTACATGCGCAAGGTGGAATCCGCGGGCGGCGACCCCGAGAAGCTGCCCGCGCGCGACCTCGGCCTCGAGGCGCTCGGGCGGGCACTGAAGGGTGAAGTCATCGTCCACCATCACACACACCGCGCCGACGACATCATCACGGTCCTGCGGCTCAGCGAGGAGTTCGGCTTCCGCGTCGTGCTGCACCACACCAGCGAGGCGTGGAAGGTGGCCGACGAGATCGCGGCGGCCGGCGCGCCGGTGTCGGCGATTTTCATCGACAGCCCCGGCGGCAAACTCGAAGCGTCGGAGCTCTCCTACGAGACCGGGAAGATTCTCGAAGAGGCCGGCGCCCTGACGGCGTTCCACACGGATGACTTCATCACCGACTCACGCCTCTTCTTCCGCTCCGCGGCGATGGCCCATCGCGCCGGCATGAGCCGCGCGGGGGCGCTGGCGAGCCTGACGACCGCCGGCGCCCAGATGCTGGACCTCGGCGACCGCGTCGGCACGCTCGAGGCGGGCAAGGACGCGGACTTCATCGTCCTCGATGGCGACCCACTCAGCGTCTACACCAAGGTGCTCGAGACCTGGATCGAGGGCGAGCGCGTCTTCGACCGTTCCGATCCTGACGACCACCTCTACGCCGTCGGCGGCTTCGGCGCCGGGAACCCGCTTCGTCCCTACCTCTGCTGCATCGACGAGGCGCACGCGACGGAAGGAGGCCAGCAGTCAAGACGGCCATGAAGCACATGATCGTGGCGGCGGGCGCGCTGCTCTCGGCCTTCGCGGCCGATGCGCAGGTCGCCGTTCGCGGCGGCGTCGTTCACACGATGGCGGGCGATCGCATCGAGAACGGCGTCGTTGTGATCACCGACGGCAAGATTGCGGCGGTCGGGCCGGCGGGGTCGGTGACGATCCCGGATGGCTACGAAATCCTCGAAGCCGCGGTGGTGACGCCCGGCCTCGTCGATGCGCACGCGACCGTCGGCCTGACGGGCATCTTCAACCAGGAGCAGGATCAGGACCAGCTCGATTCGAGCGCGCCGATCCAGCCGGAGCTGCGTGCGATCGACGCGTACAACCCGCTCGACCCGCTCGTCGCGTGGCTGCGCTCGTTCGGCATCACGACGGTGCACACCGGCCACGCCCCGGGGGAACTCGTCAGCGGGCAGACGATGGTCGCCAAAACGGTCGGCAACACGGCCGACGAAGCGGCGATCCTGCATCCCGCGGCGATCGCGGTGACGATCGGCTCCGGCGCGGAGCGCTCCGGCGGCGCGCCGGGCACGCGCGGGAAGATGATCGCCATGCTCCGCGCCGAGCTGCTCAAGGCGCAGGACTACGCGAAAAAGATGGCGGACAGCGACGAGAGCAACCGCCCGAGCCGCGACCTGCGGCTGGAGAGCCTCGCGATGGCGCTCGCCGGCGAGGCGCCCTTGCTCGTCACCGCCGACAGCGCCCGCGACATCGCCAGCGCCCTGCGTGTGGCCGACGAGTTCGGGCTGGAGCTGATCCTCGACTCCGCGGCCGATGCGCATCTGGTGATGGACGAGATCGTCGCCTCCGGCTTTCCGGTCGTGATCCACCCGCTGATGGCCCGCCCCTACGGCGACCGTGAGAACCTGTCCTTCGAGACGCCGTCGAAGCTGCGCGACGCGGGCGTGGCCTTCGCCGTCGGCAGCGGCTTCGAGGGGTATGTGCCGAAAGTGCGCGTCGTGCTCTTCGAGGCGGCGATCGCGGCGGCGAACGGGCTCAGCTTCGACGAGGCGCTGGCGGCGATCACCATCGACGCGGCCCGCATCGCGGGCGTGGCCGATCGCGTCGGCTCGATCGAGGTCGGCAAGGACGGGGACCTCGCGCTCTACGACGGCGATCCCTTCGAGTACACGACGCACTGCGTGGGCGTGGTGATCGACGGCGCGGTGGTGAGCGCCGAGGTCAGGTAGTTCCGCAGATCGACAGCGCGCTCTCGATGAGGATCGACGCGAGGCGCTCGACGGAGTCGAGATCGACCCACTCCTGCTCAGCGTGCGCGCCGGCGCCGCCAGGGCCGACAACGACGGTGTCGACACCCGCCGCCTGCAAGAGGGCGCTGTCCATCCAGGGGTTCTCGCCGATGATCGCGGGCGCGGCGCCGGTCACGGTTCTGCAGGCAGCCGCGACCGCGCGCGCGGTCGGGCCGTTGGGATCGGCCTCGAAGGGCTCGCGCGCGAGGTCGGCGCGGAGGTCGATGCGCAGCTCGGGGTCCTCGCGGCGCAGATCGTCGATGATCGCGCGGAGTTCGGCTTCGGCCTGCTGCGGCGTCTCGCCGGGGATGAGGCGGCGTTCGATGCGCAGCGTGCACCTGGGCGAATAGGTGGAGATGCCGACTCCACCGGCGATCGTCGCGGCGTGGAGCGTGGGCGGGCCGACAAGCGGGTGCGGCGTGCGGGCGCGCAGATCGCGCTCGAGCGCATCGAGGCGCGCGAGGAAGCGGCCCATGCGGAGGTTGGCGTCCACGCCCAGGTCGTGCTGGCTGCCGTGCGCGGCGACGCCGGTCGTCGTCACCTCGAACCACGCGAAGCCCTTGTGAGCCAGGCAGAGGCGCAGGTCGGTGGGCTCGGTGACGATCGCGCAGTCGGTCGTGCGCCGCGCGAGAATCTCCTCCATGCCGAGACTGGCGACTTCTTCATCGGCGACCAAGGCGACGACGAGGTCGCCGGCGAGGCGGATGTCGCTGCATGCGACGGCGGCGGCGGCTTCGATGCAGGCGGCCGCGGCGCCTTTCATGTCGTAGGCGCCGCGCCCGTGCAGACGCCGGCCGTCGATGCGCGCGCTGAACGGTTCGGTCATGCCGTCGACGCCGACGGTGTCGAGGTGCGCATTGAGCATTAGCGATCGCCCAGCTCGTGCGCCGGGCAGCGTGGCGAGAACGCTCGGGCGCATCGGCGTTGATTCCAGCGTCTCGACGACAAGGCCCGCGTTCTCAAGCAGCGAAGCACAGCGCTGTGCGATCGCGCTTTCGCCCGGGGCGCCGGGGACGAGGCCCGGATTCACGGAGTTGGTGCGCACGAGGGAGGCGACGAGATCGGTGAGGCGGGCGGGATCGATGGCGGGCGCGGTGGGCATGAGGGACTCCGAGGGTCTCCAGTTGTACCGGCGCGTGCGGGGCGTGATACGCTCATCATCGGGAAAGGAGGCGATCATGAAGCTCTGCAGATTCCCGGCCGCGCGTCTGGCGCTGCTCGGGGCGATCGGGCTGGCGCTCGCGACCTCGACGAGCCGGGCGATTGCTGCAACCACGGTCGTGCTGGCCCGCCACGCTGAGAAGGTGACGATCCAGGAGACACCCGACCCGCCGCTGACGGAGGCCGGACTCGCCCGGGCGGCGGCGCTGGCGCGCGTGCTCGCGGATGTGCCGCTCGACGCGGCGTATGCGACCCACTACCGACGCACGCGCGACACGGCGAAGCCCGCCGCGACCGTCCATGGTCTCGCGGTCCAGGAGCGCGACGCGCGCGACGTCGCGGGGACCGCGGCCGAGATCCTTCGTGAGCACGACGGCGACACCGTGCTCATCGTCGGCCACTCCAACACCGTGCCGGCGATGATCCGCGCACTCGGCGTCGACACCGATCTGACGCTGAACGAGGCCGAGGACTACGACGACCTCTTCGTCGTGCGCATCGATGACGACGGGCGCGCGACGCTGCTGCACCTCCACTACGGGGCGCCCAGCGGGTGACCGACACGGATCGCCCGCTTACGGTCTGGATGGTGACCGACGGAAAGGCCGGGCACCTGAACCAGATGCGCGGCCTCGTCCACGCGCTCGGCGCACGCGCACAGGTTGCGTCGCACCGTATCGATGCGCCCGGCCCGTGGTCGTGCGCATGGGGGTGGCTGCTGGCGCGGTTTGCGCGGGGCGCGGGGCTGCCGGATCCGGATCTGATCCTCTGCGCAGGGCGGTCGACGCACCTCGCGGCGCTCGCGGCGCGGCGGGCGCGTCGCGGGCGAGTTGTCGTGTGCATGCGCCCGTCGCTGCCGACGCGCTGGTTCGACCTCTGCCTCATCCCGCGGCACGACCTTGTCGGCCGGTCGGCGCCGACGAATGTCGTGGAGACGCTCGGCGCCCTGTGCGATGTTCGGCCGTCCGATGCGCACGATCCTGAGCGCGGCGTGTTCCTCATCGGTGGGCCGTCGAAGCGTCACCAATGGGACGAGGAGGCGATCGTCAGCCAGGTGCATGCGATCGTGGAGCGGTCGGGGCCGGTGCGCTGGCGCCTGACAACCTCGCGCCGGACGCCGGCGACGACAACGGCCCGCATCGAGTCGATGGCCGACGAGCGTCTCGAGGTGATCCCGGCCGACCAGACGGCGCCCGGCTGGGTGCATGAGGCGCTGGCGACGGCCGGCACGGCGTGGGTGACGGAGGACAGCGTGTCGATGCTCTACGAAGCGCTGACGAGCGGGTGCGCGGTGGGCGCGCTGCGCGTCGCGCGGACCCGTGAGGACCGCGTGTCGCGCGGGATTGACCGGCTCGCCGCGGACCGGATCATCACTCCCTTCGACGCGTGGCGTCGCGACATCCCGGTCTCGGCGCCGGCGACGCCGATCGACGAATCGGCCCGGTGCGCCGGGCTGATCCTTGCCCAGTGGTTCGAGGCGTCGGGCGGCGCCCCGGTATCATCGCCCCCCCGATGAGCGACCGCCCCCTCACGATTTTGCAGACGCTCCCGGCCCTCGCAGGCGGCGGCGTGGAGCGCGGGACGCTCGAAGTCAGCGACGAGATCGTTCGGCGCGGGTGGCGCTCGATCGTCGTGTCGGCCGGCGGGCGGATGGTCGCCGATCTCGAAGCGGGCGGCGCAACGCACATCGCGATGCCGATCGGCGCCAAGGGGCCGCGTGCGCTGGGGTGCATCAAGCGGCTTCAGCGCATCCTGCGCGATGAGCGCGTGGATGTGCTGCACGCGCGTTCGCGGATGCCGGCATGGGTGAGCGTGCTGGCGCTGCGCCGGATGCGCGAGGCCGGGCGCCCCGCACTCGTGACGACCGTGCACGGCCTGCACTCGGTCAGTCGCTACAGCGCGGTGATGACGCGCGGGGAGGTCGTGATCGCCGTCTCCGAGAGCGTCCGGGCGTACATCAAGCGAGAGTATCCGGCGACCGACATGTCGCGCGTTGTCGTTATTCCACGCGGTGTCGATCCGGGGGCATTCCCGCGCGGCTACCAGCCGACGGAGGCGTGGCGGGAGGCATTCTTCGGGCAGCACCCGGCTCTCGAAGGACGCCCCATCGCGACCATCGTCGGCCGCCTCACTCGCTTGAAGGGGCACCTGGATTTTTTGGACGCCATCGCCCACGCACGGACGCTGGGCGTCAACGTGGCGGGGTTAGTCGTCGGCGATGAGGATCCCCGACGGAAGGCGTATGCGGGGGAAGTGCGCACCCGGGCGGCGGCCGTCGGCGGCGTGGTGTTCGCGGGCCACCGATCGGATGTGCGTGAGATCGACGCGATCAGCGATGTGGTCGTGTCGCTGTCGACCAAGCCGGAGTCCTTCGGTCGCGCGGCCCTCGAGGCGCTGGCGATGGGCACGCCGGTGGTCGGCTACGACCACGGCGGCGTCGGTGAGGTGCTGGCGGAGATGCTCCCCGCCGGACGCGTAGCGCTGGGCGACGCCCGCGCCGCGGGCGAACGGATCGCATCGTTTGTGCACGAGCGTCCCGAGGTCCGGGCGCACGACCGGTTCACGCTGCGCGCAATGCTGGACAAGACCATGGCCGTGTATGCGCAGCTGGGGAGCGTGCGCCGATGACGCGCCTTCGAATCTGCCAGGTCGTCGCCGGCCCGTGCGTGGGCGGGCTGGAGAAGCACATCTTCGGCCTCGTGCGCGAGCTGCGCGATCGACACGACATCACCGTGCTCGCGCCCGAGGCGTGGCGCGCGGGCGTGCCGGAGGGGGCGGCGTTCCGCCTCGTCAACCTCGACAGATGGCGGCTCGACCCGCGCGCTGTCATGGATCTTCGGCGCGCGCTGCGGGAGACCGACGCCCAGGTCGTGCATGCGCACGCGAGCAAAGCGGCGGGGATGTCGCGCATCGCGGCGCGCCCGCTGCATTGCGCTCAGGTGGCGACGGTGCACGGACTGAAGAGCAGTGCGGGGCCGTACCGGGGCGGCGGTCGCCGGGTGATCGCGGTCAGCGAGGCGGCGGCCCGTCGGCTCCGTCTGCCCGACACAATCGTGATTCCCAACGGCGTTGCGCTGCCGCACGTGCCCGAGCACGCCGGCGCCCCGCTGCTTGCCTCGGTCGGCGCGCCGGCCGACAAATCGGTGGTGTGCGCCGTCGGTCGCATGGCGCAAGTGAAGGGCTTCGATGTGCTGCTCCGCGCCTGGCGGGGTGTTGATGCGACGCTGCTGCTGCTCGGCACAGGGCCGGAGCTGCAGAAGCTTCAGGCGGAAGCCGCGGCCCTCGGCATCGGCGAGCGCGTGCTGTTTCTCGGCTGGCGAGACGACGCGCCGGCGGTGCAGGCCTCGTGCGACCTGTGCGTGCTCTCCTCGCGCCGCGAGGGATTCCCGCTGACGCTCGTCGAGGCGCTGCAGGTCGGCACGCCGGTTGTTTCGACGCGCGTGCCGGGGGCCGAGGACATGCTGCCCGACGAGTTTCTTGCGCCAATCGAGGATGCGGACGAGTTGGCGACGCGCATCAACGCGGCGCTCGCGGACCTCCCGCGCGTGCGCGAGGTGTTCGCGCCGATCTTCGAGCGGGCGCGGCGCGAGCTGACGCTCGCAGCGATGGCGCAGCGCGTCGAGGCGGTGTACTTCGACGCCCTGCGCGATCTCGATTGACGAGCGGATCAGCCGCCGGCGGCGCAGGAGCAGACGGTGTGGGCTCCGGCGTCGGTTGTGACGGCCCCCCACCACTTGCCGAGGCCCAAGGCGCCCGGGCCGTCGCCGAAGGCGTCGGCGCCGACGGTGTCCGGGTGGTTGCCGACCTGGTTCATGGTCGCGGCGTCGAAGAGACGACCGTTGAGCATGACCTGGCTGACCGAATCGGTGTTGCGGATGTTCTCGAGCGGGTTGGCGTCGAGGATGACGAGGTCGGCGAGTTTGCCTTCCTCGATCGAGCCGATCTCGCTGTCCATCCCGAGCGTGCGCGCGGGGAAGATCGTGGCGCACTTGAGCGCCTCGTGGGGCGTCATGCCGCCCTGCGCGAACATCCAGATCTCCCAGTGCTCGGCGAGGCCGGCGAGCTGGCCGTGGGCGCCGGTGTTGACGAGACGCCCGCGATCGACGAGGTCCTTGAGGCCCTCGGCGATCTTGATGTGGTTGTAGTCGCCCTCGGGCGCCTTCTGACGCCGGCGCGAGCGCGGATCGACGATGTAGTGCGGCACGTAGGTGGTCAGCAGCTCGTGGCGCCAGACATCCATGTGCTCATACCAGTAGTACTCGCCGCTGATCCCGCCGTACGAGACGACGAGCGTCGGCGTGATGGCGGTGTCGGAGGGCTCCCACAGCTGGAGCACATCGTTGTAGATCGTCTCGACGGGGAGGTTGTGCTCGACGGTGGTGTGACCGTCGACGACCATCGTGAGGTTGTGCATGAAGGTGCTGCCGCCCTCGGGCATGACCTGCATGCCGAGCCGGCGCGCCGCCTCGAGCACCTGCTGGCGCTGATCGCGCCGGGGCTGGTTGTATGACTTCACGCTGAACGCGCCGACCTTCTGCATGCGCTTCAAGTGAAAGAGGGCGTCGTCGAAGCTGTCGACCTCGGCGCGGTAGTCGGCGCCCGCGGCGCCGTAGAGGATCGTGCCGGTCGAGAAGATGCGCGGAGCGCGGATGAGCCCGGCCTTCTGCATCTCGCTGGCGGCGAAAATCGTCTCGGTGTCGTTCGACGGGTCGTGGATCGTCGTGACGCCGAAGGCGAGGTTGGCGTACTGGCTCCAGTTGTGCTGGGGGATGATGCCGCTCGTGCCCTGGGCGCCGTGGGCGTGGGCGTCGATGAGCCCGGGGATGATAGTCTTGCCTTCGCAGTCGATGAGCGTGCCGGCGCGCGGGATCGGCGCCTCCCCCATCGCGCCAACGCCGGTGATGCGGTTGCCGGTGATGACCACCGCGCCGTTCTCGATGACCTCGTCGCCGTTCATGGTGACGATGCGGGCGTTGATGAAGGCCACGACGCCTGTGGGCTGGTCGGCCTCCGCTTCGAAGCCAATGTTGACGCCAACGGCCGGCGCCTCGGGCAGTTCTTCCGGTGCGCCATCAAGGAAGGCGAAGGAGTCGGTCAGCTTGCGCCGGAAGAGCTCCGGACCGAGCGACCAGTAGAGGGCGCTGGCGTCGCCGGCCCAGTCGAGATTGTCACCGGCTTCCTTCGTGACCTTCGCGACGGGAAGGTTCGAACCGCCGGCGCCGATCGAGATCGTGCGACCGGTCTCGACAAGTGGGGTGATGTAGACATGGAAGCGCTCGCGGAAGGCGAGCCATGCGCCGTCGGGCGATACGCTAAAGGCCTGCGCGGCGCTGGTGGTGTAGAGCTCGCGATCGTCCTCGACGCGGTTGAGGTCGATCGCGACGAGCGTGCGGGTGTCGCTGGTCTCATCGCCGCTGGAGCGCATGACGTAGAGGCGGTCGTTGCGGGCGCCGAAGTGGGCGTCGGCGCCGCTGCCGGTGATGCGGGTCATCTCACCGCCTGTGGCCGGAACGCTGTAGACGCCCGTGTCGTCGCTGTAGAGCGGGTTGCGCAGGAAGCCGGCGCCCGTCTGGCGGAAGACGACGGTGTTCCCGTCGGGGCTGAAGACGGGGTCGACATAGTGGCCGGGCCGAGGCGTGATGACACGCCCGTTGCCGCCGCTCGCGGGCGCGATGCGGAGTTCGCCGAGGTCGCGGTCGCTCCAGGTTCCGAAGACGATGGACTCACCGTCGCGGCTGAACGCGGGGTCGTGCTCGAAGCGACCCTCGAGGGAAGTGAGGCGACGAGGATCGCCGCCGGGCAGGTCCTTCACCCAGATGTGGCCGAGGGCGACATACGCGACGCGGTCGCCCCGGGGGGAGACGGTGACGCCGCGGAGCATCTTCACATCGAAGGCGTCGCTGAAGACCGGCTGCGGCGAGCGCACGGCCTCGGCGACCTGCATCGTCGTGCGCACGCGAAAGGGAATCTGCGTGACGGCGCGCGAGGCGACCTCGATGCGTTTGATGTGGCCGTCGTCCCAGAAGACCAGGTGCTTCGAGTCGGGCGTCCACGCCATGGTCGGGTAGACGCCGTGGATGGACCAGGCCTCCTGGTTGTCGCGCTCGAGGCCTTCGAGGATGGGCGTCTCTTCGCCGGTCTCGAGGTCCTTGAGGAAGAGGACAGTGTCGTAGTCAACGCGGCGAAGGAAGGCGAGCGTCCTGCCGTCCGGGGAGGGCGTGGGGCGAACAGCGCCGCCTGCGCCGCCAGCGACGCGGTCGATCTCGCCAGTCTCACGATCGAGGCGATCGATCACATACACCTGACCCGAGGAGTCCTTGTTGTATTCGAACTGGCGCCCGGGGGTCGCGTCGCGGTCGAAATAGAGGTATCGCCCGTCGGGGCTGAAGGCGGGGTCGTTGACATCCTTCTGCTCGTTGGCGCGCCTTGTCATCTGCGCGCCGGCGCCGCCGGAGATGTGATAGAGCCACATCTCGCCCGCGCCGAGCGACCGCTTGCTGGTGAAGTGCTTGCGCGCGACGACGTAGTCGCCCGTGGGATCCCACGCCGGATTGTTGAGGAGGCGGAATGACTCCTTGGTCACCTGGCGTGCGTCCGAGCCGTCGGCGTTCATCACCCAGATGTTGTCGCCATCGCCGGCGTCGCTGGTGAAGGCGATCTTCGTGCCGTCGGGGCTGAAGCGGGGCTGCATGTCCCAGGCGAGGCCGGTGCGGATGGGCGTGGCGTCGCCGCCGGCGAAGGGGATGGTGTAGACATCCCCGAGCATGTCGAAGACGATCGTGGCGCCGTCGGGCGACACATCGAGGTTCATCCAGGTGCCCTGGGTGGTGTCGATCGCGGCGTCGCGCCAGCCCCAGTCTCCGGGCGGATCGCTGACATCCCACTCCTTGATCGCTTCGGCCTGGGCGTCCTCGGGATCCGCAACCTCGGGCTGTGCATCGGCCTGCGCAGCGGCCTGCTCCTCGGCGGGCGGATCGGCCGGCTGCGCGCTGGCACAGGACGCGGTCGCCCCGGCGAGGAGGATGGACAGGGCGGCGAAGGCGGTCTTCGGGCACGGATCGGGCATCGGGTGTCGCCTCAAGGGGTTTGGAGATGGGGTCGCGGCAAGGCTACCGGACCCCCCGGATACCGGCAAAGGCGCCAGAATGCTGCACGATGGCATGGAATCCGGGCTCTCCTGCTCCAAAGGAAGATCTGGCGCGTCACGTTGTGGCGCGCACGCTGAACAACCCTCGTGACGGCCGGCGGCTCGACGCCGGCGACTTCCGGGACCCCGGCGGCGGATGAACGCCGCCCGCAGAACGACTCAAGGAGCCAGCAGTCATGAGGACCCTCTTCGCCGCCGGCGTGTGCGCCGCGTCGCTCGCCCTGACCCCCATGCCGGCCGAGGCCGGCCCGCTGAACCTGCGTCATGTCGGCGCCGACGCCCAGTTCGTCGTCCACATCGACATGGAGGCGATGCGCGAGAGCGAGGCAGGCCGATCGCTCCTGGGCATCATCACCCAGGTCGCCGACGACGCCTTCGACGACATCGAGGACGAGCTGGGCATCGACCCCCGCTCCAACATCGATGACGCAACTATCTACGGCGCGAGCGACGATGAGGGGGACCTCGTGATCATCGTCCATGGCAACGGCGAGCTCGCCGATGCGCTCGACCGGGCGCGCAAGGAGATCGAGGACATCGACAGCGACCGCGCCCGCGGCGTCGAGTACGAGATGTGGGACGCAGGCGACGAGACGCTGTACGTCTTTGAAGCCTCTCGGCGCGGCGAGACGACGGTGGTGATCGCGTTCGATGAAGATCGGCTGGTTGACGCCGTGCGCGTGCTGGCCGGCGAGGACGACGGCCTGCGTGGCGACGCCGCGGACGCGTTCGGCGAGCCGCTGCGCAACGCGTTCCTCTTCGTCTCGGTCGCGGGCGATATGGGCCTCGACGAGTTCGGGCAGGCCTCGGACATGCTGCGCCTGACGGATCGGGTCATCGTGCAGGTCGGCGGCGACGAGTCGCTCGACATGTCGCTCGACCTGACGGCCGACTCGCACGATGATGCGAAGAACCTGATGGGCCTGCTGCAGGGCGCCGTGGCGGTCGCCCGGATCGCGGCGAGCCAGCAGGACTTCGGAACGCGTGAGGAGCGCGACGCGCTCCTGGCGCTCGCCGATGGGATGCAGTTCGAAAGCGACGGTCGGCGCGTCCGGATCAGCGCCTCCTTCGACCCCGACTGGCTCGCGGAGATGATTGAAGAGCACGCCGACTGAGCGGCGCGCTTCGAGGACCGGATGCTCCAGCACCACGACGCCGCCGACCGACCCCCCCTCTCGTCCTGTACGGACGAGGAGCTGGCGCTCCGCGCCCAGGCGGGGTCGGCGGCGGCTTTCGCGCTGCTGGTCGAACGATTCGAGACGCGCCTGTTCTCCTTCATCCTTCGGCGCGTGCGGAACCATGCGGACGCAGAGGACCTGACGCAGGAGGCGTTCGTCCGGGCGTGGGGCAGCATCCGCCGGTACAAGCCGGCGTGGCGATTCAGCACCTGGCTGTACACGATCGCCTCGCGCGCCGCGGTGAATCACCTCAGGCGCGCGCAGGTCAGAAGGCGGACGAGCGATACTGATCTGCGCCAGGCCGAGCCAGCCCCGGCCCCGTCCGCCGGCGTCGAGGGCGCCGAGACGCGCAGCGAGGTGTGGCGGGTCGCGCAGGAGGCGCTGACGGATGCCCAGTTCACGGCGCTCTGGCTTCGCTACGTCGAGGATCTTTCGATGCGGGACATCGGACGCGTGCTCGGCAAGTCGACCGTCGGGGTCCGGGCGCTGCTCTTCCGGGCGCGCTCGGCGCTGATCGATCGGCTGGACCCCCCGGCCGGCGATGTGGCGCCGGCAGGTGCGCGGGATATGGTGGATGACCGAACTGCGGCGCCGATCGAGCGCCGACGCGCGGCCCTGGCCGCTTCAGTGGAGGGCGCCTGACATGGCGCATCGCGACGATCGACAGCATGATGCACGCGTGGCGAACCTTGAGCGGCGCCTGCGCGACGAGGCGCCCGATGCGCTGACGCCCGGCCCGGCGTCGATGCGCAGCCGCGTGCTCGGCGAGGTATGGGAGACGACGCCCGCGCCCGCCCCGACGCTGGCTCGAATCGGCCGCCCGCTGCTCGCGGCGGCGGCGGTCCTGACGGTGACCGCCGGCGCGCTCTTCGCGATCGCGACGCGATCCGGACAGCCGATGCACGAGACCGGCGCGCGTGGATCGACACCCGTCTTCCTCACGCTGCTCGACGAGGCGCGAACGATCGGCGACCGGCTTCCTGCCCTTCCCGAACAGGTGGGCGTGGGCGCGGAGACCGAGCGCATGCTCGCCGATGCGCGCCGCGTCGCCGAGCGGTTCACGCGCAGGCTGACGCCGGTTCGAGACGTGTTCCTGGGCGCTCGCGAGCCTGCCGCCGAGCCGGAGGGCGCCGCCCCGGCGCCGGCGCCGCCCCAGGGCTGAGGCTCGCGGCGCCGTGGGCGCTGCCGACTAGAATCGCCCTCGGCCCGGTCGGCGACCCCTCGTTCCGCGTGACCGGCGCGGGCCGTGCGCCCAATGCAGCACGACGCCCCGCCCCATTCCGCCATCGACGCCGTCGCCGACGACATCGAGTCGTGCATGCGCGCCGACCGGCGGGCGCTGCGTGACGGCGTTGCGCGGGCGCGCCGTCTGGCGCGGGACGGAAAGCCCTTCGACCGCCTGCTAACGCGCCTGCAGCGCCGGCTGGAGGCGTCGCGGACGCAGCGAAAGCGTCGCCTCGCCGGCGTGCCGACGGCGCACTATCCGCCGGAGCTGCCAGTCAGCGCGCGTCGCGAGGAGATCCGGCGGGCGATCGAAGAGCATCAGGTGGTCATCGTGTGCGGCGAGACGGGTTCGGGCAAGACGACGCAGCTGCCGAAGATCTGCCTCGAACTCGGTCGGGGCGTCGACGGCATGATCGGGCACACGCAGCCGAGACGCATTGCGGCGCGAAGCGTCGCGGCGCGCGTGGCGCACGAACTGCAGACGCCGCTGGGCGCCCAGGTTGGCTACAAGATCCGCTTTACCGACGAAACGGCGCCGGAGACGCTCGTCAAGGTGATGACCGACGGCGTGCTGCTCGCCGAGACGCAGGGCGACCGAAGCCTCGAGCGGTACGACACGATCATCATCGATGAGGCCCACGAGCGCAGCCTGAATATCGATTTTCTGCTCGGCTACCTCAAGCAACTGTTGCCGAAGCGCCCGGATCTGAAAGTCATCATCACCTCGGCCACGATTGAGGTGGAACGCTTCAGTGAGTTTTTCAACGAAGCGCCCGTAATCGAAGTCAGCGGTCGCACCTTCCCGGTGGATATTCGATATCGCCCCCTGGTTGGGGACGAAGACGACCGGGATCAAGGCTGGACCGACGGGGTGCTCTCGGCATTGGACGAGATTGAACAGCATGAACGGCAGGAAAAGCAGCCTCCGGGCGATGTACTGGTTTTCCTGCCGGGCGAGCGGGAGATCCGGGCCCTGAGCAAGGTGCTGCGTCACGCAGATCTGCGTCACACCGAAGTGTTGCCGCTGTATTCCCGCCTGAGTAACCAGGAACAGAACCGGGTGTTCCAGGGCCACAAGGGGCGGCGGATTGTGTTGTCCACCCACGTGGCTGAGACTTCGCTGACCGTGCCCGGTATTCGCTACGTGATTGATACCGGCGTTGCGCGCATGAGCCGGTACAGTGTGCGCTCGAAAATACAGCGTCTGCCGATTGAACCGATTTCCCAGGCCAGTGCCAACCAGCGGGCAGGCCGGTGTGGGCGTGTGGCGCCGGGGATCTGTTTCCGTCTGTACGACGAAACGGACTTTTTGAACCGCCCGGAATACACCGATCCCGAAATCCTGAGAACTAACCTGGCCTCCGTTATCCTGCAAATGGCGACATCCGGGCTGGGTGAGATCCGGCATTTTCCGTTTCTTGAGGCGCCGGACCGTCGCCAGGTCAACGATGGATACAAACTGTTGGAAGAACTCAGCGCCGTCGACGACAAAAGGCGTGTCACCAGGCTCGGGCGCACCATGGCCCGATTGCCACTGGATCCCCGGTTAGCCCGTATGCTCGTGACCTCAGCAGAGCAGGGCAGTCTGGCGGAAGTGTTGATTGTGATTGCCGGCCTGAGCGTTCAGGACCCCAGGGAACGCCCACAGGACAAGCAGCAGGCGGCCGACCAGGCTCACGCACCGTTCAACGATAAGGAATCGGATTTCGCTACCCTGCTGAATATCTGGAACTGGTTTGAGGAGCAGCGGCAGGAATTGTCCCAGAACCAGCTCAAGAAACTGTGCCAGAAAACTTTCCTGAGCTGGATGCGAATGCGTGAGTGGCGGGACATTCACCGCCAGCTCACCCTGATCTGCCGGGAACAGAAGCTGACATTGAATAACCAGCCGGCCAACTACGACGCAGTGCATAAAGCCATTCTGGCCGGCTTGCTTGGCCAGGTGGCGGTGAAAGTGGAAAAGCGGGAGTATCTGGCCACCCGAAACCGGAAGGTGATGATTTTCCCGGGCTCCAAAGTCGGCAAGACGGCACCCAAGTGGATTGTGGCGGCCGAGATCGTCGAAACCAGCAAGGTGTTTGCCCGAATGGTGGCGGCCATTCAGCCCGAATGGGTGGAGCCGCTGGCCGGCCACGTGGTAAAGCACCACTTTTTTGAGCCCCACTGGGAGCAGAAGCGTGCGCAGGTGATGGGGTACGAGAAGGTCGCACTTTATGGCCTGGATGTGGTCCCCAAGCGCCGTATTCCTTACGCCAAGGTCGACCCCGTGGAGTGCCGCAATCTGTTTATTCGCCGCGCCCTGGTTGAGGGGGACTTCCAGTCCAGGGCGCCCTTTATTGCCCGTAACCGCGAAATGCTGGATACCGTCGAGAATCTGGAGAAGAAAACCCGGAGGCGGGATCT
>JBICHM010000237.1:0-2819 GCA_043101835.1 Phycisphaerales bacterium
CGTGTGCTCTTCCGATCTCTCGCCCCCGGCACGGCCTTGACCGACAGCACGGCGCCACCGGCGTCATCACGAACCCACGCGGGCAGATCGGCCATCAGGCGCCCTCGATCGCGCCTGCGGCTTCGTCGAGCAGCGCTTCGGCGTCGGCCTGCGTCGGCGCCTCGGCGATGAGGCGCAGAATCGGCTCGGTGTTGCTCGGGCGCACATGCAGCCAGGCGCTGCGGGATTCGATATCCACACGCAGGCCGTCCTGATCATCGAACCGCTCGCCGGCGAAGCGCGTGCGCAGTGCGCCGAACGCGCGCTCAGCCAGCCCCTCGGCGATGGGCGCCTTGCGCTTCACGATGGCGTAGGCGGGGATGGCGCCGGCGAGCTCGCTGAGCGTCTTTCCCTCGCGCGCAGCGAGCGCGAGCGTGAGCGCCATGGCGCCGAGCGAGTCGCGGATCAGCACGACCTCCGGCCAGATGACCCCGCCGTTGCCCTCCCCGCCAAGCGGACAGCCTTCCCGCAGCATGCCCTCGACGACATTCGCCTCCCCCACCGGCGTGCGCACGACGCGCCCGCCGAATCGAGCGACAACGTCGTCGAGCATGCGACTCGTCGAGAGATTCGCGGCGATCGCGGCGTTCTTCGGCGCGTTTGGCGCCCCGAGCATCGCCCACGCCGCGAGGGCGAGGGTGTACTCCTCGCCGATGTAGCCCCCTTGCGCATCGAGGATCGCCAACCGATCGGCATCGGGATCCTGCGCGAACCCCACCGCGGCCTTCGCGTCACGCACCTGCGCGCAGAGGCCCGCGAGATTCTCCGCTGTCGGCTCCGGCGTGTGCGGGAAGACACCGGAGGTCTCGGCGTTGAGATGCACCAGGTCGCAGCCGAGCGCCTCGAGCAGCAGTCGCCCGCCGGTGGCGCCCGAGGCGTTCACCGAGTCGAGCGCAACGCGGAAGCGCCGGGCCTTGATGGCGTCGATGGAGATGATGCGCGAGAGCGCCTCCAGCACCGCCGCGACATGCGCGTGCGCGGCCGTGTCGTCGGCGTCGAGCCCGCCGAGGGCGTCGGCGGGGGCGAGGGTGGCGCCGCCGGCGTGAAAAGCCTCGACGATCCGCGCCGCGTCCGCCGGCGCCGGGGCGCAACCATCGCGCGTAATCGGCTTCAGCCCGTTCCACTCGCCGGGGTTGTGGCTCGCGGTCGCGACCAGCCCGCCCGCGGCGTTGTAACGGCGCACCATCACGCCGGCGGTCGGCGTCGTCGCGACGCCCAGGTCGATGACCGAGCATCCCGCGGCCCGCAGCGCGCCGGTCGCGATCGCCGCGACCACCTCGCCGCCCCGACGCCCGTCGCGCGCGACAATCACCTTCATGGGCCCGGCGCCGCCGGCGCGCATCCCGCCCGCGGCGGCGAGCGCGTAGCGGCAGATCGTCTCCGGCGTCAGCGAGGCGCCGACGATCCCGCGGCAGCCGCTGACCGAGAGCATCAGCGGCGCCCGTCGTGTCACTCCCGTCGTCATGGGGCGCAGCATAGCGGCGCGTATACTCGGGCGCATGTTCGAACTGACAGTCTCTCATGAGTTCTGCGCCGCCCACGCCATCGTCATCAACGGCGAACGGGAGCCGGTGCACGGCCACAACTGGCGCGTGCGCCTGACCGTGTCGGGCGGCGCCCTCGACGCCGACGGGCTGCTGTGCGACTTCCACCTCGTCGATCGCCTGCTGCGCGAAACGGTCGCCCCCTTCGAGAACGGCGACCTCAACGCAACCGCGCCTTTCGACGAGGTGAACCCCACAGCCGAGCACATCGCGCGCCACATCGGCGACCGTGTGGCGGAGAACCTGCCCGCCGGCGTGCGCATCGCGCGCGTGGCGATCACTGAGGCGCCGGGATGCGAAGCGGTGTACCTGCCGGGGACCTGACGCTCAGGCCTTCGCCGCGAGCAGGCGCTTGATCCGCGCGATCACCACATCCTTGCCCAGCACCGCGAGCGTCGCGTCGATGGGCGGGCTCACCGCGCTGCCGGTCATCGCGACGCGAAGCGGCTGGGCGACCTTGCCCATGCCGAGTTCCTTCTCCTGCGCGAACGCCTCGATGAGCCCGTGAATGCTCGCCTGGTCGAAGGAGTCGAGGGCGTCGAGTCGGTCGCGCATCGCCTCGAGCACCGTGTAGCCTTCGCCGTCGTTCTTCTCGAGCCACTTCTTCACCGCGCCCTCGTCGTAGTGAATGGCGTCCGTGGGAACGAGCACGAAGGCCGCGGCCCGGCCGGCGTCGCGCAGCGTCTTGCTGCGCGGACGCACCGCCTCGGCGAGCGTCACGAACGCGTCGCCCGTCACCCGATCGGGGATCTCGGGCGTATGGCGCGCGCACCAGGTTCGCCAACGGGCGGCGAAGGTCTCCGGCGACATCTCGGTGATCGCGTCGTTGTTGAACGCCAGCAGCTTGTTCCGATCGAACTTGGCGTTCGTCTTCCCGATGCGGTCGAGCGAGAGGCGCTCGCAAAGGAACGCCTGGTCGAACTTCTCGAGATCATCCCCCGGCGACCAGCCCAGCAGCGCGATGTAGTTGCACACCACCTCGGGCAGGTACCCCGCCTCGCGGAAGTCGGTGACATCGATCTCGGGCAGATCGACCTCCAGCGCCCGGGCGAGATCCTCGAGTGCGTCCAGCGGCAACTGGCTCTTCGAATCGCCCAGCCACGCCTCGAACGCGCTCTCGCTCACCGAGCCCAGGGGCGGCGTCTGCACGCCCTTCGCCTTGCACGCCTCGCGCGCGACCTTGTCCTTGTCGCGCTTCGACATCTTCGATCCGTCCTGGTTGAAGATCAGCGGCAG
>JBICHM010000238.1:0-5832 GCA_043101835.1 Phycisphaerales bacterium
GTAGAACTGCGGCTTGTAGCCGTTGAAGAACGGCGTGTGACGGCCGCCCTCTTCCTTGGTCAGCACGTAGACCTCGCCCTTGAACTTCGTGTGGGGCTTGATCGTGCCGGGCTTGCAGAGCACCTGGCCGCGCTCGATGTCGCCCTTCTCGACGCCGCGGAGAAGGGCGCCGACGTTGTCGCCGGCGATGCCCTGATCGAGGGTCTTGTTGAACATCTCGACGCCGGTGATGACCGTCTTCTTGTTCTGCGGGTGCAGACCGACGATCTCGACCTCGTCGCCGACCTTCACGAGGCCGCGCTCGATGCGGCCCGTGGCGACCGTGCCGCGACCCTTGATCGAGAAGACGTCCTCGATGGACATGAGGAAGGGCTTGTCCTCCTCGCGGTCCGGATCGGGGATGTAGGTGTCGATCGTGTTGAAGAGCTCCTCGATGGCCGCGTTGGCGGCGTCGTCACCGGGGTTCTCCATGGCGCCCTTGGCGCTGCCGCGAATGATCGGCGTGTCGTCGCCGGGGAAGTCGTACTTGTTGAGCAGCTCGCGGACCTCGAGTTCGACCAGCTCGAGAAGCTCCTCGTCGTCGACCAGGTCGACCTTGTTGAGGAAGACCACGATGTGGGGCACGTTCACCTGGCGGGCCAGGAGCACGTGCTCACGGGTCTGGGGCATGGGGCCGTCGGCCGCGGACACCACCAGAATGGCGCCGTCCATCTGGGCGGCGCCGGTGATCATGTTCTTCACGAAGTCGGCGTGGCCCGGGCAGTCCACGTGGGCATAGTGCCGGTTGTCGGTCTCGTACTCGGTGTGCGAGGCGGCGATCGTCACCGTCTTGCTCGAGTCGCGGACCGTGCCGCCCTTCGTCACCTCGGCGTAGGACTTCGCCTCGCCGCCGTACTTGTGCGCCGAACGCGCGCTCATCGCTGCCGTGAGCGTGCTCTTGCCGTGGTCGATGTGACCGATCGTGCCCACATTCAGGTGCGGCTTCGTGCGCTCGAAGACTCCCTTGGCCATCGCGCCGTTTCCTCCAGCGTGGTGTTCACGTGCTGGGCCGCCTGGGAACGGGGCCCGAAAGACTGGCTCTATACGCGCCGCTCCGGCGACCTCCGCCGGCGCGGTCCTGCAACTTCAACTGGCCGCGACGCTCCCACACGCCGCGTCCCACCGACGCGCCCCCCCGCACCCGCTCGGGCCGGAAAAGGGCGCCAAGAGCCGCCGATGGGACTTGAACCCATGACCTCACCCTTACCAAGGGTGTGCTCTACCACTGAGCTACGGCGGCAGCGCCCGGACGCCCTGCGCCGAGCGAGCCGCACACTCTACAGGCCGGGGCGCGCACCTACAAGTCGGCAGCGCCCCTCCCGCAGGAGGTTTCGTCACGCGGCAGGGCCTCGACAATAGGCCATCTTCGCCCCGCCCGTCCAGCCCGGGTCGCCCTGCCGGTATGCTGCCTCGCGACTTCCCGAGGAGGCCCCATGGGCGCTGTCGTCACCCTCAGGGCCCACCAGGGCCGCCCGCTCGATGACCCGCGCGTGCGCGACACCGTCCGCGCCGCCGCCGAGGCCATCGCCGAGCGGACCGGCGTCGAACTGATCGCCCTCGAGACCGCCCCCGACAGCATCACGATCGAGATCCGGGGCTCGCGCCTCGAGGCCATCGGCCTCGCCGCGGAACTGCGACGCGTCACCAACGCCTGGCGTCACGGGCGCGGCCACAGCGAGCCCCTCTGGGGCGAGGCCCCGGCCGGCGACGACGATCTCGACTTTGACAACAGCCCCTGAGGGCCCTTCAGGCCGCGGCGGCGTCGCCCTCGCCAGCGTCGTAGCGATCCACATCGCCCTCGCTGTCCAGCGACCGCACGAACTCCAGCCCGGCGCTCCACGCGCCGTCGGTCCGCTCACGCACGCGCACGACGCGCGCGTGACGCACGATCTGCCGGCCCTCGGCCCCCGGGATCGTCAGCAGCAGCACATCGCCCTTGCTGAACGCCCAGGGCGTCAGCACCTGCGCTCCGCCGGAGCTCAGGTCGATCGTCACCATGTCGAACTCTTCGCCGTCCGGCAGGCCGGAGGCCTTGCCCTGCCGAATGATGCGCGCCGTCACACGGAGCTTCACCGGGGTTCGCGGCTGCGAGCGACGCTCCGACTTCCAGTACTCGTTCACGGTGACGCCTCCGGCGGGGATGTAGGGCGGCATGCCCTCAGGCGGGGACTGCAGGATCTTCTCGATCGCCAGGCCGAGCGCGTCCGGCCCGTCGTGGCGCGGCGCGACGATGCGCTCCGCTTCGAACTCGACACCCTCGCGCACGATCTCTTCCCAGGCAAAGAACGCCTCGACGTCGAAGTGCGCCGCGACGCCGTCGCGCATCAGGTCGATCGCGTCCAGCGGGTGAATCGGCTTGCGGTAGGGGCGCGACGCGGTCACGGCGTCGAAGACGTCCACGATCGCGCAGATGCGCGCGGCCAGGCCGATCATCGGCGCCTCGAGCCCCTGCGGGTAGCCGCGCCCGTCGAGACGCTCGTGGTGGTCGCGCACGACCTCCAGCGCGCCGGGGCGCACGCCCGCACAGCCCTCGAGGCGGCGCGCGCCGTCTTCGGGGTGGCGCTTGATGATCCGCCATTCGTCGGGCGCGAGCGGGCCCTGCTTGTTGAGGATGCGCTCGTCGACGCCGCGCTTGCCGAGGTCGTGCAGCAGCCCGCCCTGCACCGCGTCGAGCAGGAGCTTCTCATCGCCCGGGCGCAGCCGGAGCGCCAGAGCGCCGGCGCCGACGCCGACGTGAAGCATGTGCGTCGCGGTGCGGTAGTCGTGGCCGGCGAGGTCAAGCAGCTGCAGCGAGGTGGCCGGGTCGTCGGCGAGCCACGCGGCCAGCGCTTCGGAGAGGTCCACCACGCTCTGCACGCTCTCGGGCGATTCGGAGCGGAGCGACTCGGCGAGGATCATCAGGCAGGAACGCCGGACGGCCGGCGTCTCGATGCGCCCGGACGCGCGATCTTCCCGCAGCCCCGCAAGCAGCGCGGATGCGAATCGGTGGTGCTGGTCGAGCGGCGCATAGAGGTGGCTGACGCCCTGGCGGAGCAGGCGCGCGCGATCGGCGCCGGAGAGCGTCGCGCCCGCGGCGCAGTACAGCGTCGGCTGGTCGCTCGAGTGGTGCTTGAGGTAGAGGTCCAGCCCGCGCGTGGTCTCCGCCGAGGCGGCCAGATCGATCGGGAAGTACCCGTCGAGGTCCATCGGCGGTGGTGGCGTCGTGGTGGGCATGGTCCGGGGGCGCTGGCTCTGTGTCGGGCGGGCGTCTCCCTTCAACATCGAGCGAGCGGGGGTCCTGCTGAAGACCGGTAGCCGGGTCGGCGCACCAAAAAACCCGGGCCGCGCGGCCCGGGTTCGTGGACGTTCTCGGACTCGGGCGGACCTCAGCCCTCGTCGTCGGGCGCCTGGGGCGGCGCGGGCGTCGTCGGCCTGGGCGCCTGCGTCTCGAACTTCCGGGCGCCGACCGTGAAGAGCCAGCGCTGCGGAGTCACCTCGAGCGTCGCGATCAGGGCCTCCTGGTCGGCGTCGGCGCTCAGGCCGCTCTGCAGGTGGTAGACGCGGTTGTCGACGCGGAGCATCGATTCGCCGAGGCGCGGCGAGTGGGCCACGACCATCGCGTCCGCGCCGAGTTCCTCGAGGATCCGGCGCACGGACGGGATCATGTTGCCCTCGGACTCAGAGGAGAGCTCCTTCCACCAGAGCGGGGCCTCGAGGTCGGCCATCTTGGGCACCCACACGGTGTCGCTTGTGGCGTCCTCGAGCATGAGCCGATTGATCTCGTCGATCGACATCGAGCTGTACTTCTCGCTGACGCCGCCGTTGGCGAGCACGAGGTCGCCGATCCGCAGGACGGCGGGCGACTGGCGCAGCCACTGACCGAGTTCGGTGTCGGGGCCCATGGCGTCCATGAACTCCACCGCGCCCGGGAAGTGCGTGCGCCGGTAGTAGTCGGCGTAGTTCTGACGGAGGCGCTTGCGGACCGACTCTTCCTGATCCGCGTTGTACTCCCAGAGCTGTTCGAGCAGCGTGTCCAGCACGGCCTCGAGGCGCGCGTCGCTGCCCTCGGTCGCCATGGGGTCGTAGTTCTCACGCGGGATGTTCGAGATGTCGCGCCGCAGCGCCATGTACAGCGACGGGCCGAGGACGAAGGTCACCCGACCGCCCGCCTCCGAAGCCTCCTGGCTCAGGCGGTGGATCATCTCGAGGCTCGGCAACACTTCGTCGCCGAAGAGCATCACATCGCCAAGCTGCACGTAGTGCGCGCTCCCGCCGATCCAGTGGCCCTCTTCGTCGATGAGGTTCTTCTCGATCAACGTGGCGCGCAGCGGGTCGAGCTGTCCGGCCGTGAAGCCGAGGACCACGAGGCGCTCGGGCATCGCAAAGGTCGCGTCGGTCGCAGCCGTCGCCGGCGCAGGCCCGGCGAGCGCGGCCGCGGCGCACGCGACCAGCGTCGTCAGAAGCGTGGTGATTCGGTGCATGCGTGTCACTCCTCTTGCAATCCGCGTGGAACGCCGAATCCCCTCATTTGGGGCATGTGAGTCTGGCGTGGGCGTCAGGGTTCTTATACCGACGCGCCGGGCGGGCGTTCGGTTCGGGAATCGGCCGTCCGCACGCCCGACTCCAGCGCCGGGGTCACTCGACCCGGCGCAGGCTGCTCGTCAGCGTGCGCGTGACGCGCTGGTCGAGGGCGCCGCCGTAGTTGACGAAGTACTGGATCATGGAATCCACCACCATCGACTCGAGATTTCCGCGGTCGAGGCTCCAGTCGATGGAAAAATCGAAAGCCTGCTCCTCGATGCGCGACGCGGTGCCGCGCGTCTGGGCGTCGAGGCCCCATTCGATGACCATGTCCCCCGTGCCCGTGATCGAGGCGACGCCGTCGGCGGCTTCGGTCAGCGTGTGCGTGAAGGTGGTGACGGCCGGGGCGTCGCCACCGGGCAGCGTCGACTCGTCGGTCGTCGTCCACGACTCGCCGATCGTGCGTTGCGGGGCGCCTTCGGACACCTGCCAGACGCTCTCGAGCGCCGAGATGAACCACGCGTCGTCGAAGAACGAGATCACCTTGTCCGGCGGCCGGCGCAGCTGGCGCCGGGCCGCGTCGTAGTCCACGAGGCGGATGACCTTGCCATCGGCGCCCATCTCCGCCTGGAAGTCGAGGCTCGCGAGCCCGCGCAGCGCCTCGGCGATCGGGTCGTCCTCGGCGCCGGGGTTGGACTCGCTGTCGAAGTCGTACGGCTCGGCGTTCGGCGGCTCGATATGGAACCGCACGTGACGCATCGTGAAGCGCACGATCGCCGCGCCGTCGGGCCGCGCCTCGGCGACGGACACCTCGAACCGCCGGCCGACTTCGGCGCGCGTCTCGGTCGAGCCGGCGAGCTGCACGACCTGGACGTCGTGCGTCGCCAGCTCGTGCTGGTACACCGTCGGCGTGGCGCGCCGGTAGCCCGGGGCGAGGTCGACGCGCCCATCGGCGGTCACCGCGCCCGGGCCGTCGCCGTCGGAACAGGCGCCGAGCATCGGCGCGAGCGCGGCGAGGGCGATGACGAGAGCATTGCGCACGGTCTGGCCTCCTCGAAGCCGGCGTCGCCGGCCAGGGGGTGGATCGCGAGTCTGGTTCAGCGTCCCCGGAACTCCGGGGGCGCCTCTCCGTGGTCCGCACGGATGACCGAACGGATCCCGCCGCGCCCCCGCCAGTTGGTCACGATCTGCAGCCAGCGGGGCTCCAGCAGGGCGACGAGGTCGTCACGAATGGCGTTCGTGACCGCCTCGTAGAAGATCCCCTCGTTGCGGAACGACTGGTAGTAGAGCTTG
>JBICHM010000239.1:0-12226 GCA_043101835.1 Phycisphaerales bacterium
GCCGGGGAACGCATCGACACCCTGGACGACCGCGCCCTCACGCGCTTCCGACGGCGCGGCGTCGGGGTCGTCTTTCAGTCCTTCAACCTCATTCCCACGCTCACCGCCCGAGAGAACGTCGAACTCCCAGGCGTCATCGCCGGTGAGCCGGCAAGCGCGCTCAAGAAGCGCAGCCTCGAACTGCTCGACGCCCTCGGCGTCGCCGAGCGCGCCGACCACCGGCCCGAGGCCATGAGCGGCGGCGAGCAGCAACGCGTCGCCATCGCGCGCTCGCTCGTCTTCGATCCGCCCGTGCTCCTCGCCGACGAACCCACCGGCAACCTCGATTCGCACTCCAGCGACCGACTCTGGCGACTGCTCGGCGAGCTCGCCGGACAGCGACAGATGACCGTGCTCATGGTCACCCACGAGCCCGCCGCCGCGGCCCACTGCCGCAGCGTCTACATCCTCGCCGACGGCAGGATCAGCGGGACATTCCAGACGGAGGGACTCGATGCGAGCGGCGTGGCGGCTCGCTATCAGCAGTCTGCTGGCTAGGCGCCTCCGCACCGGGCTCCTCGCCGGCGCGGTCGGGCTATCCGCTGCGCTGATCGTCGCCGTCGCCTGCGCGATGGCCTCCGTTACAGCCACCATCGAAGACCGCGTCGCCGCCACCATCGGCGCCGCTGACCTCCGCGTCCGCGATGTCGGCGATGAGCGATTCGACGAGTCCGTCATCGACATCGTCCGCGCCTGGTCTGAGGTCGTCGCCGCCTCTCCGCGCTCGGAAGCCCCCCTCCCGCTCATGCCCCCCGCCGGCGGCCCCGCTGTCACGGCGCTCGGCGTCGGCGTCGAGCCCGCCGCGGAAGGCCGCATCCGCAAGCCGACGCTTGCCGCCGGACGCGCCGTCCAGGCCGACAACGAGGTCGTGCTCGACCCCGCGCTCGTTGATGAGCTCGCCGTCGAACTCGGCGACACCGTCGCCGTCGCGCGCTTCGGCGAACCCATCTCTCTCACCATCGTCGGCGTCGCGCCCCGGCAGCCATTCTCGATGGCCGTCACGCGTCCCCAGGCCGGGGTGACGCGCGACACCCTTGCGCGCATCGCCCCCGGCAAGGGCGCGCCGCTGCGTGTCGATCTCGCCCTCCGCGAGGGCGTCGACCCCACCGAGTACGCCGAGCTGCGCGGTTCGGACCTGCCGCCGGGCGTCCTCGTCGAGCCCACCGCGCGCGTCACCAGCGGCCTCGGCGACACCGTCCGCGCCAACCAGATCGGCCTGGCCATCTGGTCCACCCTCGCCTTCCTCGCCGCGGCCTTCATCATCCTCACCGGCCTGACCACCAGCGTCGCCGAACGCCAGCGCGAACTGGCGATCACGCGCTGTATCGGCGCCTCGAAGGCGCAGGTCGGCGCGGCGCAACTCTTCGTCGGCGGCGCACTCGGCGTCATCGGCGCCGCGATCGGCATCCCGCTCGGCGTCGCGCTCGCCTGGGCCGCGTCGATCATCTACGCCGAGCACCTGCCCGCAGGGCTGAAGATCCCGACGCTCTGGATCGTCGCCTCGATCGCCGGAGGCGTCGCGAGCGGCCTTATCGGCGCGCTCTGGCCCGCCTGGAAGGCCGCCTCCACCAGCCCCATGGCCGCCATGCGCTCGAGCGCTGAACGCCTTGGCCCCCGCGCACTGGTGCTGCTCGCCGGCGCAGGCGTCTCGCTGCTCGTCTTCCAGGCGGTGATGATGACCGCCAGCCCCGACGGACAGGTCGCCTACTGGACCTATGTCCTCCTCGGCGCGCCGGCGATGTTCATCGGCTACTTCCTCCTCGGCGCACCCGCGGCGGCCGTCGTCGGCGCCGTGGTCTGCGCCCCCGTCGCCGCGATCATGCGCGTGCCCCGGCGCCTTCTCGTCGCCGGGCTGCGCTCAACCCTCCTCCGCCACGGCTTCACCGCCGGCAGCCTCATGGCCGGCCTCGGCCTCATGACCGCCATCTGGACGAACGGACGCAGCCTCCTCGACGACTGGATCGGCGCGATCGACTTCCCCGACGCCTTCGTGCACGCCATCCGAGGCGTCGACGAAGACTCCCGCACACGCATCGCCGACCTCCCCTTCGTCACCGACACCTGCGCCATCACACTGCAGAACCTCGACACCCAGTCGTTCGGCGTCCGCGCCCTCCGCGCCGTCGGCAGCACCTTCATCGGCTTCGAGGTCGAACCGTTCTTCCGCATGACCAGCCTCGAGTGGATCGACGGCGACCCCGAAACGGCGAAGCAGCGACTCCTCGAGGGCGGCGCCATCCTCGTTGCGCGCGAGTTCACCGTCGCCCACGGCATCGGCGTCGGCGACTCCTTCCCCGTCACGCACAATGGACGCGACTGGGAGTTCGAAGTCGTCGGCGTCGTCGGCTCCCCCGGCCTCGACCTCGTCAGCAAGTACTTCGATGTCGGCAAGGAGTTCCGCGACCAGGCGCTGCACGCCGTCTTCGGCTCGCGCGGCGACCTCATCGAACGATTCGGCAACGACGCCGTGCAGTTCATCCAGATCGACCTCGCCGACGACATCGACGACGAGGAGGCGATGCGCCGCATCCGCGACCAGCTCGCCGGCACGCTCCTCTCCGCCGGGTCCGGTCGCGAGATCAAGGAGACCATCGGCGACATCGGCACGAACACCCTGCGCATCGTCTCGAGCGTCGCCATCATGGCGATCCTCATCGCCTGCTTCGGCGTCGGCAACGTCGTCGTCGCCGGCATCGATGCGCGCCGATTCGAGATGGGCGTGCTGCGCGCCGTGGGCGCCGGCGGGCCCATGCTCGCGCGCCTGGTCGTCGCCGAGATCCTCGTCGTCGCGCTGACCGCGTGCGTGCTCGGCGCCGCGATGGGGCTGCAGGCCTCCTGGGCCGGCGCCGAGCTCTACCGCATGCTCGCCGGCCTCAGCCTGCGCCTGCGGCCGCCCCTCGGACCCATCGCGCTCGGCTGGGGCATCGTCATCGGCTTAAGCGTGCTCGCCGCCGCGCCGGCCGCATGGACCCTCGCGCGCCAGCGCCCGCGCGCGTTGCTCAGCGCGACACGAGGCTAAAGAGCCCCGAGCGCGAGCTCGGGGTCAGTCGTCCGATTGCTGAGTGAGCGTGCGGGTGTCCCCGAGCTCGCGCTCGGGGCTCCTTGTCAGCGCGTCCACCATTCGCGCCACCGCATCCTCGCTCAACCGGAAGAACAACTCCGGCTCGATGCACTCGAGCTCCATCAAGCGCACGCCGTCCGGCGTGTCAATGACATCGACGCGCGCATAGCGGGGGGCCACCGGCGCCGCCGCCACGGCGCGCAGCGCCAGATCGACATCCGCATCGCGCAGCGCCGTCGCCTCGACGGTTCCGCCGAAGTCGCTCTGACAGCGGAAGTCGCCGAATTTCGGGCGCTTGACGACACAGTGCGTGACGTGGCCGCCGATCACCATCACCGAGCGCTCGCCATCGCGCTCGATCGCCGGCTCGTAGCGCTGCACCAGCGCCGGCCCGCGTTCGAGCAGCGCCGCCAGATGTCGCGCCGCCCGATCCGTGTCGCTCGACGCGAACCGCTCCGTGCCGAACGCCGTCGCACTGACCGTCGGCTTCACGACGAACCGGTCCCAGCCCCGCGCGCCGACGATCCCCTCGATCGAATCCCCGCCATCCGCCTCGACGACGACCGTCGGCGTGATCGCTACGCCCGCATCCTCCAGATCCACGAGGTACCGCTTGTCCGCGTTCCAGCGTACGAGCGCACGTGGGTTCGCGAGATTCGTGACACCGGACACGCGTTCGCCCCACGCAAGGAAGTCGTCCGCGCGCAGGTGGTAGTCCCAGGTCGAGCGGATCACCACGACATCGAACGACGCCCAGTCCACCGCGCCGTCGTCCCAGCGGGTGTGCGTCACCGATGCGCCCGCCCGTGCCAGCGCCGCCGCGAGCGGCGCATCGTCGGGCGCGCCGGCGGGGGTCTCCTCACAGCAGGCAAGGGCGACTCGGCAACTGGCAGGCGACGCTGACATGGAATACTCCAGGAAGGGCCGGGGATCGTACAGTCCGTCTGTCGACCGCCGACTGTTCCGCCGAACCCGCACCGCGAGCCGCCGCCATGCCGACCGAAGGACGCATCCACGCCATCAACCGCTCTGACGGCGGGGTGCCCAAACTCCCCGTCGACACCGCCGAGGTCACGCCAAACGGCCTCATCGGCGACCGCCAGCGACACACCGATGTCCACGGCGGCCCGGAGCGCGCCGTCTGCATCTACTCGCTCGAAGTCATCCGTCGCCTCCAGGCCGAGGGCCACCCCATCGAACCCGGCACGGCGGGCGAGAACCTGACGCTCGAGGGGCTCGACTGGTCGCGCGTCGATGTCGGATGCCGATTCGTCTTCGACGGAGGGGTCGAACTCGAGGTCGCGGCGTTCTGCCCGCCCTGCAAGACGATCCGCGCCTCATTCGTCGACGAGAAGTTCGGCCGCATCCTGCAAAAGAAGCACCCGGGCGAGAGCCGCGTCTATGCACGCGTGCTCAGGCCCGGGCGCCTCGGGGCAGGAGAATCGGTTCGGCTCGTCGAGCCGGCGTGACTCAGTCGAAGAGGCCGGAGGAATCCGGGATCACGCCCTCGCTCAGGAGCATGTTGATGTTCGTGCGGATCTTGAACGCGCTCGCGCTGTGGGTGCGCTGGGCGTAGAAGAAGCGGAGCGTGTAGATCTCGCCGTCGGCGAATCCCATGCGGTCGAGGTCCGCCACCTGACGCTTGCCTGCGCCAAGCCCGCCGAGGTCGATCACCATGCGGTCGTTGATCACCAGCCACGCGTCGCCGTCGCCCTCGAACTCGAAGAACTGCCCGCGGCAGGCGTCGAACTGGCCGATCGCGCCCAGCTCCAGCGAGAAGTTGCGGTTGTGAGCCATCCCCTCGTGGCCCAGCAGCTTGTTGTCCGCGAGGGTGAAGTCGCTCGCGGCGTACTCGAACACGCCCGTACCGTCGTCGATCAGCTCCAGGAAATCCTTGTGCGACGCATTCTGACCGGGCACCGTGCGGAACCACTGGCGGAACGAGCGCTGGCTGTCCACCGCGCCATTGTGCGCGCTCGCCCACGCGCCGGCCTGGTCGCCCATCTTCACGCCGCAGGCGTCGGTCGGCACGATCAGGCTCTTGTCGATGTGCAGACCGCCGGACTGCATCATGATCAGCTCATCGGCGAGCACGCGACCATACACGTCGCCGTCCTGCTGGATGATCACCTGGGCGCCCGGGGCGTAGATCGTCGCGTACACCTCGGTGAACTGCGAGACCGAGAAGTCCAGCCCGCTCAGGTGGTAGAAGGTGACGCGCGACGGGTCCTTCGTGTTCGCGTTTACCAGCGCCTTCTGCGCGATCGCCTTCACATCGTCGTTCGTGAAGATCGCCAGCGTCGCGCCCGGCTCCAGTTCGATCCGCGCGCTCTGACCGATCGTCATCCGGCCGTCGCAAATGATCTCGACATCGCCCTTGATCTTCACGGTCGAGCCGTCGCCGATCGTGAACGCGTCGCAGCGGAAGTCCTTATCGATCGTCACATTGCTCGAGATCGTCACCGGGCCGATGCTGGCGCCGAGATCGGGCTGCACGACCGGGAGCGGGTCCGGCGCGTACGCCAGGTTGCTCGAGGCGCCGCTGACGCCCACGCTGCTCGCATCGCTCACGGCGGTGCTCACATCGCCATCGGGGCCGACCAGCACGCTGCCGTAGATCGCCGAGTCATGCGTCAGGTCGATCGTCGCGCCATCGCCGGACTGACTGCCGACGAGCGCATCGGCCGACTGCGTCGAGGCGTAGTCGCCCTTCGACGAATCCCACGCGTCGATGACGGTGCCCTGCCCCATGGAGATGGAGCCGGTCATGTACACGCCCGTGCCCTCGGGCCAGGCGTTGTAGCCGCTGAAGTTGAACAGGTGCGGCGCGATCGGGCGCCCGTGGATGTCGCGCCACTGCGTGGCCACCTCGACGCCCGTGCCCGTGTAGGCCGGCTTGAAGTCGCCGTCGACGAAGAACGACACGTTGCCGGCGTAGTGCCCCGGCGCCGCCGATGAGTTCAGCCCGAAATCGGGATGATCGCTCAGAAAGTCGCGGAGCACCCCGTAGAGGCGAATCGTCTCCGGTTCGGCCGCCGCAGCCTGGGGCGGGAAGGCCGTGGTGAACGCCGCCGCCATCAGGGCCGCGACACTGGTCATGCGCTGCGTCTTACGTGCTGCCATCGTGGACCTCCCCTCAACGCCCCGACTCGTCGCACGCCACGCGGCGTCCTCGACGGTCGTCGTGCTGGGATCCACATGGACCGTCGAATTCAACCCCCCCCCCTCCAACGCCAAACGAAAATCGTCGCCCCGAGAACGTCGCCCTGCCCCGAGAGGGCGAGCGTGTGAAGCGTGGCAAACTGGGCAAGCGCTCGCCGCCGGGGCGTCCGAGAACCCCCTACCCTCCTGCCATGCTCGTCATCGATCGCGCCTTCGAACTCGTCAGCCCCTTCCAGCCCACCGGCGATCAGCCCGGCGCCATCGAAGCCCTTGTCGAACGACTGGGCGACGACCACGCCGACTGCGCCTGTCTCCTCGGCGCCACCGGCACCGGCAAGACCTTCACGATGGCCAACACCATCGCCCGCCTCCAGAAGCCCACCCTCATCATCAGCCACAACAAGACGCTCGCCGCCCAGCTCTACGAGGAGATGAAGGAGCTCTTCCCCCACAACGCTGTCAGCTACTTCGTCTCCTACTACGACTACTACCAGCCCGAGGCGTACATCCCCCAGCGCGACATCTACATCGAGAAGGACGCCTCGCGCAACGACGACCTCGACCGCCTGCGCCTCGCCGCCACCAGCAGCCTGCTCTCGCGCCGCGATGTCATCGTCGTCGCCAGCGTCTCCTGCATCTTCGGCCTCGGCTCGCCCGACGCCTACCAGCGCAAGGTCGTCAGCGTCACGAAGGGCCAGACCCTGAACCGGCGCCAGTTCCTGCTGGCGCTCAGCGACCTTCAGTACAAGCGCAACGACACCGAGTTCGCCCGCGGCATGTACCGCGTCCGGGGCGACACCATCGATATCCACCCCGCCTACGAGCAGCACGCCGTCCGCCTCGAGCTCTTCGGCGACGAGGTCGAGGGCATCTTCCTCATCGACCCCACCACCGGTGAAGCCCTCGCCGAGGACAAGCAGGTCTTCATCTTCCCCGCCGTCCACTATGTGATGGACGACCACACCCAGGAGCGGGCGCTCGAGACCATCAAAGAGGAACTCGACGCGCGCGTCCTCGAGCTCCGCTCCGAGGGCAAGCTCCTCGAAGCCCAGCGCCTCCTCGCGCGCACGAAGTACGACCTCGAGATGATCCAGGAGGTCGGCTACTGCGCCGGCATCGAGAACTACAGCCGCCACCTCGACGGGCGCGTCCCCGGCGCGCGACCCAACACGCTGCTCGACTACTTCTTCTACGGCCCCCACGGCGAAGAAGGCGAGCGCAACGAGGACTGGCTCTGCATCATCGACGAGAGCCATGTCACCATCCCCCAGATCCACGCCATGCATCACGGCGACCGCCACCGCAAGGAGACGCTCGTCGCCCACGGTTTCCGCCTGCCCAGCGCCTTCGACAACCGGCCCCTCCGCTTCGAGGAGTTCGAGAAGGTCGTCCCGCAGACGCTCTTCGTGAGCGCGACGCCCGGCAGGTACGAACTCGAGCGCGCCGGCGGCGTCGTCGCCGAGCAGGTCATCCGCCCCACCGGCCTCGTCGATCCCGCCATCGAGGTCCGCCCCGCGAAGACGCAGGTGCCCGACCTCCTCGACCGCTGCCGCGAGACCGTGGAGCAAGGCCAGCGCGTGCTCGTCACCGCGCTGACCAAGCGCCTCTGCGAGCAGCTGACCAGCTACCTCGACGAGCAGGGCCTGCGCGTCCGCTACCTGCACAGCGAGATCGAAACCCTCGATCGCATCGAAATCCTCCGCGCCTTGCGCGCCGGTGAGTTCGATGTCCTCGTCGGCGTCAACCTGCTGCGCGAAGGCCTCGACCTCCCGGAGGTCTCCCTCGTCTGCATCCTCGACGCCGACAAGGAAGGCTTTCTCAGGAGCGCCACCAGCCTCATCCAGCAGATGGGGCGCGCCGCGCGCAATGTCAACGCGCGCGTCATCATGTACGCCGACGCGATGACGCCTTCGATGAGCGAGGCCATCGGCGAGACCGAGCGCCGGCGCGAGAAGCAGCTCGCCTACAACGCCGAGCACGGCATCACGCCCACGCAGATCAAGAAGGCCATCCGTCAGGGCATCGAGCTCGAACTCAAGGCCCGGCGCACCGCGCGCGAGGCCGTGCACGCCACCGAGGAGGAGTTCGACATCGAGGAGGTCGTCCGCCAGCTCGAAGGCGAGATGTTCGAGGCCGCCGAGAACCTCGAGTTCGAGAAAGCCGCGGCCGTCCGCGACCGCATCGACCTGATCAAAAAGGGCAAGGTCGGTCGGGGCGGCAAACTGAAGAAGAGCGAGCTTGACACCGACGGCGCCCGGCCGCGCTCCGCGCCAGGCTCACCCGGCACGCGCGCCAAGCGGCCTCGGAAGAAGAAGCGGTAAGAATCACCGCGGAGGCGCGAAGGGTTGCCTTGGGTGCCATGGTACGGCCGCTTTGGAGCGTGCCATGCCGAACGGTGCTTCAACGCTTCTCGCGCGACCATCGTGGCACAGCCCGGAGCGGCTGCACCACGCCACCCCAACATGATGTCTTCCTCTGCGCCCTTCGCGCCTCCGCGGTGAACTTCTCCGTCGGTAGACTCAGCGAATGCACGCCATCCTCTTCGCCGCCCTCGCCGGCCTGTGCTGGGGCGTGGGCGAGGTCTTCACGAAGTCCGTCCTCCACACGAAGCAGATCGGCCCCATCACAGCCATCGCAGTGCGCTCCACCGTCGCGCTGCCGGCGCTGTGGATCGCCTACTGGCTCGCCGTCCACCGGCTGAAGGCCGAACCCGCCGACTGGCTGAGCGCCGACCGCGCGACGCTGCTGAAACTCGTCCTCGGCAGCGGCCTCATCGCCGGCGCCGCGGCCATGCTCTGTTTCTATGTCGCCCTCCACCTCGGCGAGATCTCCCGCATCAAGCCCGTCGCCTTCGCGCTGGCCCCGGCGACCGCCGTCCTCATCGGCTGGCTCGTGCTGGGGGAGGCGATGACGGTCAAGAAAGCGGCCGGCGTCGCCCTCATCCTCGCCGGCGTGGTTCTCCTGACGGGAAACAGCCCCGCGACACCGCCCACGCCCTGACCTTGCGTCCCTACCATCCCCACTCGGGTGGGAGACGGAAGGAGACGCCCCAGCCTTGGCACGCGCCGGTTCCTCGCAGCAAGTCGACCCCACGAAGTGCATCCGCGTCCGCGGCGCCAGGGAGCACAACCTCCGCAGCGTCGATGTGGACATCCCGCGCGACCGCCTCGTCGTCATCACCGGCCTCTCCGGCTCCGGCAAGTCGTCGCTCGCCTTCGACACCATCTTCGCCGAGGGCCAGCGCAAGTACATGGAGTCCCTCTCCGCGTACGCGCGACAGTTCCTCGATGTGCTCCGCAAGCCCGATGTCGAGGACATCGAGGGCCTGCCTCCCACCATCGCCATCGAGCAGCGCTCCGGCGGGCACAACCCCCGCTCCACCGTCGCCACCAGCACCGAGATCTACGACTACCTCCGCCTCCTCTTCGCCCGCTGCGGACGCCCCACCTGCTGGCATCCCGTCAAGACGAAGAAGGACGGAACCGTCGAGCAGCGCTGCGGCCGCCCCATCAGCGCCACCAGCGCCAGCCAGATCGTCGAATCGTTGATGAACCTCCCCGAGGGCACGCGCCTGATGGTGCTCGCCCCCGTCGTCAGCGGGAAGAAGGGACACCACAAGGAGGTCGGCGAGCAGATGCAGCGCGAGGGCTTCGCGCGCATCCGCGTCAACGGCGAAGTCCGCGACCTCCGCGACGCCCTCAAGGAAGGCGGCGACAACCCCCTGGGCCTCGCCCGCTACGAGCGCCACACCATCGAGGCCGTCGTCGATCGCGTGGTCATCAGCGCCGACAGCCGCCAGCGCCTCGCCGAGAGCGTCGAGACCGCGCTCCGCCTCGCCGACGGCCTGATGGTCGCGAGCGTGCAGGCCGACAAGGAAGGGCCCTGGGAGGACCGCACCTACTCCGACCGCTTCGCGTGCGCCGAGCACACCGACGCCGCGATCGGCGAGCTGGAGCCCCGCCTCTTCTCCTTCAACAGCCCCTACGGCGCCTGCCCCGACTGCAACGGCCTCGGCGTGAAGCCGGAGTTCGACGAGGCCCTCGTCATTCCCGACGACACGCTCTCGATCGCCGACGGCGCGGTGCGCCCGTGGAAGCTCGCCGGCCCCGTCCGCTACATGTGGCGTCGCAAGCTCCGCGCCTTCTGCCGGCAGTACGGCGTCGAGACGCGCACGCCGCTCACGAAATACGACGCCAACCTGCGCAAGACCTTCGTCCACGGCGACCCCAAGGGTTCGTGGCCCGGCGTCATCCCCCTGCTGCACGAATGGTGGGGCCGCACCGAGAGCGACAAGGTGCGCGAGTGGCTCGGCCTCTTCCAGAACGACCACCCCTGCCCCACCTGCGCCGGCGACCGCCTCCGCATCGAGGCCCTCGCCGTCTACCTGCGCACCACCGAGCCGGTCCCCCCGACCGTCATCGAGGCGCGCAAGCGCCACGCGCTCAATCCCGATGCGCACCTGCTCAACATCGCCGACTGCACGCGCCTGACCATCGAGCAGGCGGTGCGCCTCATCGAGTCGCTCGACCTCACGAAAGAGCAGGCGGCCATCGCCGAGCCGATCGTGCGCGAGGTGTCCAGCCGCCTCGGCTTCCTCGCCTCCGTCGGCCTCGAATACCTGTCGCTCGACCGGCGCATGGGCACGCTCTCCGGCGGCGAGGCGCAGCGCATCCGCCTCGCGACGCAGGTCGGCTCCAAACTCGTCGGCTCCTGCTATGTGCTCGACGAGCCGACGATCGGCCTGCACCAGCGCGACAACGCCCGCCTCATCGGCACGCTCCGCCACCTCACCGACATCGGGAACACCGTCCTCGTCGTCGAGCACGATGAGGACATGATCCGCGCCGCCGACCATGTTCTCGACATCGGCCCCGGCCCCGGCGTCCACGGCGGGCAGGTCGTCGCACAGGGCTCGGTGGACGACATCATCGCCAGCGAGGCCAGCCTCACCGGCGACTACCTCTCCGGGCGCAAATCGATCGCCGTGCCCGAGTCGCGCCGCGAACTCACGGAGAAGAAGGCCGTCACGATCAAGGGCGCGCGGGCCAACAACCTCAAGAGCATCGATGTGGCCTTCCCGCTCGGCGGGCTCATCTGCGTCACCGGCGTCTCCGGCTCCGGCAAGAGCACGCTCGTCAACGACATCCTGCTGCAGGCGGCGCGCATCAAGCTCCACGGCTCGCGCACCGTCCCCGGCGCGCACACGCGCGTCAACGGCCTGCACCTCATCGACCGTGTCATCGAGGTCGACCAGTCCCCCATCGGGCGCACGCCACGCTCCAACCCTGCGACCTACACCAACGCTTTCGACGAGATCCGCAAGGTCTTCGTGCAGACGAAGGAGGCCCGCATCCGCGGCTACAAGCCCGGCCGCGTCTCCTTCAACGTCCAGGGCGGACGCTGCGAAGCCTGCCAGGGCCAGGGCGTCAAGAAGATCGAGATGCACTTCCTCCCCGACGTCTTCGTCGAGTGCGAGGTCTGCCGCGGCTCGCGCTACAACCGCGAGACCCTCGAGGTCGCCTTCCGCGGCAAGAACATCGCCCAGGTCCTCGCCATGACCGTCGAGGAAGGCTGCGACTTCTTCGAGAGCCACCCGAAGATCAAGCGCGTGCTCGACTGCCTGCATGATGTCGGCCTCGACTATGTCACCCTCGGCCAGCCCTCGCCCACCCTCTCCGGCGGCGAGGCGCAGCGCGTCAAACTCGCCAGCGAACTCGCCAAGGGCGCCGGCGTCGAAGGCCCCCACGGCTCGACGCTCTACATCCTCGACGAGCCCACCACCGGCCTGCACTTCGAAGACATCCGAAAGCTCCTGCTCGTCCTCCAGCGCCTCGCCGACGCAGGCAACACCCTCGTCGTCATCGAGCACAACCTCGATGTCATCAAGTGCGCCGACTGGATCGTCGACCTTGGCCCCGAGGGCGGCGACGGCGGCGGCACGCTCGTCGCCAGCGGCACGCCCGA
>JBICHM010000240.1:0-13529 GCA_043101835.1 Phycisphaerales bacterium
GCGCGACGCGCTGGAACGCCCCGACACCGATGACAAGACGATCGCCGGCTGGAACGGGTTGATGATCGACGGCCTTGCGCAGACGGCGCTGGCGACGGGGGAGACGCGCTACCTCGACGCCGCGGAACGCGCGGCTCGCGCGTTGCTCGATGGCTACCTCGACGCCTCGGGCGACCTCGCGCGCGTCGGGCGCGCCGGCGATATCGGGGGCGATGCGCTGCTCGAGGATTACGCCTACCTCATCCGCGGCCTGCTCGGCGCGGTCCAGGCCCGTGCGCAGCTGACGCCGGATGCCGATGCATCGTGGCTGCTGGAGGGCGCGGTGCGCCTCGCGGGCCACGCGCGCGAGCGATTCTGGGACGACGAGGCCGGCGCGTGGTTCGATACGCGCCCCGGCCAGACCGACCTGCTCGTGCGCCCGCGCACCGTGGACGACGGCGCCGTGCCCAGCGGGCAGGGCGTCATGCTCCAAAACCTGCTGACCCTCGCCGCGATCACCGGCGAGGAGGCCTTCGTACGCGACGCCGGGCGCACGCTCGAGGCGATGTCCGCGGCCATCGCCGAGCACCCGGTTCGCACGATCAACGCCACCGCGGGCCTCGCGCGCGTGATGGCCGAGCGCCCGCAGATGTTCGAGGCCTTCGCCTTCGGCTCGGCGCCGACGCTGGCCGAGCAACGCGAGGACGCGGCGAGCGAGCAGCCGGTGCAGGTCTTCAGCGATGTCGATCGCGTCACGGTCCCCGCGCAGGGCGCGGCGGTCGTCACGCTGCGCTTCCGCATCGCCGACGGCTACCACATGAACGCCCCCGACCCCGGCGTCGAGGGCCTCACCGGCCTGTCGATCGACATCGAGGGCGCCAGCGGCCTCGAGGCAACCCCCGAGTACCCCGAGCCCGACTTGTACGAGGGCGTCGCCGTGAACCCCGCCAGCGACCAGCGCCTGATGGTCTACACCGGCGAGATCGAGGTGCCCGTGCGCATCGCGCGCAGCGGCGCGTTCGTCGCGGGCACGGGGCGCCTGCGCGTCACCTGGCAGGTGTGCACCGACACCGAGTGCCTTGCGCCGATGTCGGGCGCCCTGGATGTGGCGATCGAGGCGGAGTGATCCGTGCTTCGATGATCGTCGCGCGCATTACTCCGCCCGCACACCCGCCGAGCGCAACCGCTCCAGCTGGCGGTCGCCGATGCGCACCGTCAGCAGCGCCTCGCCGTTCTCGTACTGGCGGTCGAGGACTTCCGCGCGCCGTTCGAGGAGGCTGATCGAGCGCGCGTCCTTGAGTGAGAGGCGCAGCGTGCGCTCGCGGATCGGGCCGGTGGCCGCCGCGCGCACGCGTTCGCGCAGGCGCTCGTGGCCGGGGTGGTCGGGGTCCTTCGCGTTGATCGCGATCGAACCAGGGTGCTGCTGCGTCCAGACGAGCAGTTCCGCGTTGTCGCGCAGCAGATCCACCTTGTTGAGGACGAGCAGACGCTCCGGCGGCGTCCAGCCCGTCTCCTCGGCGTCCTTCGCTTCGGGCATCGCGTCGAAGAGGTCGTCGAGCGTGCGCATGACGGTTTCGTACTGGAGTTCGGCCGCAGGATCGGCGACATCCAGCACGACAAGCAGCAGGTCGGCGTGGGTGGCCTCCTCGAGGGTGGCCTTGAACGACGCGACGAGATTGTGGGGGAGGTCGCGGACGAACCCGACGGTGTCGGAGAGCATGACGCTCTCGCCGCCCCCGACGGCCCACTCACGCGTGCGCGTGACGAGGGTCGCGAAGAGGCGGTCGTCGGCGTAGGCGCCACCCTCGGTGACGGCGTTGAAGAGGGTGCTCTTGCCGGCGTTGGTGTAGCCGACGAGGCCGACGGTGAAGTGGTCGAGCTTGCGCGCCTTCACCTCGCGGCTCTTGCGCCCCTGGATGTCGGCGAGCTCGCGCTTCAGGCGGTCGCGGCGCTGCTGGACAAGCCGCCGGTCGATCTCGATCTGCTGCTCGCCGGGACCGCGCGTCCCGATGCCGCCGATTCCGCCGGCGCCGACGATGCGCTCGAGGTGGCTCCACATCGCGCGGAGGCGCGGGTAGGTGTACTCGAGCTGGGCAAGCTCGACCTGCAGCTTCGCCTCGCGCGTCGTCGCGCGGCTGGCGAAGATGTCGAGGATCAGTTCCGACCGGTCCACGACCTTCCGACCGACGATCTCCTCAATGTTGCCGATCTGGGCGGGGGAGAGGTCGTTGTCGAAGATCACGAGCGTCGCCTCGGTGGCGTCGCAGATGGCCTTGAGCTCGTTGAGCTTGCCCGAGCCGATGAAGGTGCCGGCTTCCGGGCGTTCGCGCCGCTGGGTGAGCTCGCCGACGATGACCGCGCCGGCGGACTCGGCGAGGGCCTGGAGCTCTCCGAGTGGGTCGCGGTGGTCGATGCGGCTCTCGGGAAGGTGCACCGCCGCCAGGACCGCGCGTTCCTGCGCGACCTTGATGCTCGTCCGCTCCGTCTGCTTGCCCATGGATCCTCGCCGGTCTGTCCGGCGTCTTCGGGGCGGCGCGCCCCGGCTGATCGTGACGCCGCCGATTCCCCCGGCGGCGCGTGCGGGGATCGTATGCGGGCCGCATCCCCCGGGCCGCCCGCCCCTACCATGCGCGGTCAGCGGGCCTGCGCCCGGGCGCGCCCGCCCTTCCTGGGTTTCCTTCGTTCGGAGCGTTTCATGCCGACCCGATCCCGCACCGCCTTCATCGCTCGCCTCACCGCCGCGGGTCTGCTCGTCGGCGCCGCCGTCGCCGTGCTCGTGCCCGTGGGCGTGGCCCAGCAGGCCGGCGCGCAGCGCTCCGGCAACGCGTCGAACCCCTACGCCTGGTTCGACCCGCTCATCGATGTGCACCGCCTGATCACCGACCGCTACGTGGACATGCCCGACATGGCCGCCCTTCAGAAGGGCGCCATCGACGGAATGATCCAGTCGCTCGAGGACCCCTACACCGAGTTCGTGCCCGCGGCCGACCTCGCCGAGTTCAACAAGGAGCTCCGGGGCGAATATGTCGGCATCGGCGCGCTTGTGCGATTCGAAGATGGCTATACGACCATCGTCACCCCGCTCGACGGCTCCCCCGCGCTCGAGGCCGGACTTCGCCCCGGCGACCGCATCGTGACCGTCGACGGGACCGACGCTGCCGGCATGAACGCCGACGGCGTCGTCGCGCTGCTCACCGGCGAGCCGAACACCAGGGTCGCTCTCACCGTCGAGCGCGACGGCGAGCGCATCGACCTCGAAATCGAGCGACGCGACATCGTGCAGCGCACCGTCGCCGGCATCCGGCGCGACGCCGACAACGAGTGGGACTACATGCTCGACGACGAGGCGCGCGTCGGGTACGTCCGCCTCACGCAGTTCAACGCGCAGAGCCCCGACGAGATGCGCGCAGCGCTCGAGTCGCTCCGCGATCGCGGCGTGCGCTCGCTCATCCTCGATCTGCGCTTCAACCCCGGCGGCCAGCTGCGCAGCGCGATCGAGATCGCCGACATGTTCCTCACCAGCGGCGTCATCGTCACCACCAAAGGACGCGCCTACACCGACCAGTCCGCGAGCGCCGGCGCCGAGACCGTGCTTCCCGAAACGCCGCTGATCGTCATGCTCAACCGAGGCAGCGCTTCGGCCAGCGAGGTGCTCTCCGGCGCCCTGAAGGACAACGGTCGCGCCGTCGTGCTCGGCACGCGGTCCTTCGGCAAGGGCGTGACGCAGGGCGTCTTCAACCTGCCGTCCGGCGCGGGCCAGATCAAGATCACCGAGCAGCACTACTACGGGCCGAGCGGGAAGATGATCAATCGCGAGCCCGGCGCTGCGGACTGGGGCATCGACCCGACCGAGGGCTTCGTGGTGCCGATGAACGACCGCGAGTACGCCGCAATGCTCGCCGCCCGACGCGAGACCGACATCATCCGGCGCGACGGCGACGCCGCGGACCCGACGCAGCCCCAGGCCGGCGAGTCGCTCAACGAGTGGATCATGCGCGCCTACGACGATCCGCAGCTCGCGGCGGCGGTCGAGGCCGCGCACCTGCGCGTCGACACCGGCGAGTGGGTTCCCGTGCGCGAAGAGGCTGAGGGCGACGACGCCAGCGCCGCCGAGAGCTACGCGCAGACCCTCCGCTACCGCGACCGTCTGCTGCGCGAGCTGGAGCGCACCGAGGACGCCATCGCGGCCCTGCAGGCCAACATCGATGTCGACGCCGCCGATGCGCGCAGCGTGCTGCCCGACGATGCGGACCTCGAGGGTGGGCGGGTGCAGGTCTTCGACGCCGCGGGCAATGTCGTTGCGAACCTGCGCATCACCGGCGAGGGCCTCGAGCGATGGCTGACCGACGCGCCGGTTGAGCGCGACGACGCCGAAGCGCCCGCCGGAACCCGCTGATGCTCGTCCTCGGCGTCGAGACCTCCTGCGACGAGACGGCTTGCGCGCTCGTGGCGGACGGGCGGCGCGTGCTGGCGAATGTCGTCGCCAGCCAGGACGAACTGCACGAGGAGTACGCCGGCGTGGTGCCGGAGATCGCGAGCCGCGCCCATGTGGAGCGGATCACGCCGATCCTCCGCGCGGCCCTCGACGAGGCCGGCTGTGCGTTGGCGGATATCGACGCCGTGGCGGTGGGCAACCGGCCGGGGCTGATCGGCTCACTGCTCGTCGGCGTGGCGGGGGCAAAGGCGCTGGCCTGGTCGCTCGGTGTGCCGGTGGTGGGGGTCGATCATGTGCAGTCGCACCTCTACGCGGGGTGCCTGGAGCGCGACCTGCCGGCGTTCCCGGCGCTCGGGCTCGTCGTCAGCGGCGGGCACACGGCGATGTACGAGGTGGCGTCGCCGACGGAACTGGTGCGCATCGGCGCGACCATCGACGACGCCGTGGGCGAGGCGTACGACAAATGCGGCGTCATGCTCGGCCTGCCCTTCCCGTCCGGTCCGAAGGTCGACGCCCTCGCGCAGGCCGGCGACGAGCGCGCATTCGAGTTTCCGGTCACGCGCCTCGATCCCGACAGCCTCGATTTCTCCTACGCCGGGCTGAAGACGAGCGTGCTGTACACGGTGCGGGGGAAGCCGCGGCGCGAAGGGGACAGCGTCGTGTTCGAGCGCGACGGGGCGGACCTGACCGAGCGCGAGCGGGCCGACATCGCGGCGAGCTTCCAGCGCGCGGCGATGGCGCAGATCATGCTGAAGCTGGAGCGGGCGCTCGATCGCCTGCCGGATGTCCGAGCGCTGCTGGTCGGTGGGGGGGTGAGCGCGAACTCGCGCCTGCGCGCAACGCTGACTGATCTCGCGGCGCAGCGCGGGCTCGATCTCCGCCTGCCGGCGATGGCCTACTGCCTCGACAACGCAGCGATGATCGCGGGACTCGGATTCCACCTGCTCGAGGCGGGGCGCGCAAGCGATCTCTCACTCCGGGCCGTGCCGACGACTGCCTGCTGATGCCGCTGCCCTGGGAAGAAGACGGTCCGCCCCCCGAGCCGCCGACCTCGGCGCACCCGGCGACGCTGCCCGATGCGGAGATCCTCGAAGCCTGCACGCTCGAGCGCGGCAGGGCGCAGGGGCCCGGCGGGCAGCACCGCAACAAGGTGTCCACCGCCGTCATCCTCACGCACACGCCAACGGGCGTCATCGGGCAGGCCAGCGAACGGCGTAGCCCGGCGGACAACGAACGCATGGCGCTGCGCCGCCTGCGCCTCGCGCTCGCGGTCGAGCACCGCTGCGCGCCGCCCAAGACCCGCGGCTTCGATGAATGCGCGACGGCGCTCTGGCGCAGCCGGCGCAGGAACCGCCGCATTTCATGCAACCCCGGCCATCGCGACTACCCGTCGCTGATCGCCGAGGCGCTCGATGTCGTCAGCGACTCGAAGTGGGACGCGAAGAAGGCGGCGATGCGCCTCGGCGTCACCAGCACGCAGCTGATCCGACTGGTCGCCGATCACCCGCCGGCGCTCGCGATGTGGAACACCCACCGGCAGCGCAAGGGCAAGACGACCTACAAGCCATAACGGTTTCCGAGCGGCGGGATCAGGCGCTGCGCCCGGCGGGCGCGGGGCGCTCGGCCTCGTCGGGCTTCGGCGCCTCGCCGGCAGCGGGCTGGGCCGGGGCGCTGTCGGTCGCCGGCGCCTTCTGCTCCTTCGACTGCTCCGGGTACGCGATGCGCCCGTGGTACACACTGCAGAGCGTGCGGATGACCGCATCCTCGATGATGCGCACCTCGCGGAGCGAGAGATCGCAGTCGTCGAGCTGCCCGTCGGCGAGTCGCTTGCTCGCCAGCGACCTGACGAGCTGGCCGATGCGCGAGGGCGTCGGGTCGGCCATCGCGCGCGTTGCGCTCTCGACGGCGTCGCAGAGCATCAGGATGCCCGCCTCCTTCGTGCGCGGCTTCGGGCCGGGGTAGCGGTACTCGACTTCCGCCGGCGCCTCGTCGAGGTCCTCCTGCTCGGCCTTCGCCACCGCCTGGCGGTAGAAATACTCGACCAGCGTCGTGCCGTGGTGCGACTCGATGTAGTGGTGCAGCGGCTTGGGCAGGTTGTACTCGCGCGCGAACTCCAGCCCGTCCTTCACATGCCCCACAATCACCAGCAGACTCATCGCCGGGCTGAGCTTGCTGTGGCGGTTGAAGCCGGGTGACTGGTTCTCCACGAAGTAGTCGGGCTTGTTCATCTTGCCGACATCGTGGTAGAGGGCGCCGACATAGATCTCGAGCGCGTTGGCGCCGATCGAATCGGCCGCGGCTTCGGCGAGCGTCGCCACGGTCAGCGAGTGGTTGTAGGTGCCCGGAGCGCGCTGCTGCAGCTCGCGCAGCAGGGGCTGCTTCGGGTCGCGCAGCTCGATGAGCGTCATGCCCGTCATGATGCCGAACATCTTCTCGATCGACGGCAGGATGAGCGTCAGCACGCCGATGGCCAGCAGCCCGCCGAGCGCGGCGAAGCCGGTGTCCACGAGAATCTCCTCGCCGATCGGGGGCAGCGTCGCGCTCTCGGGCCAGACGAGCGGGCGCTCGACGATCGCGCGCGCCAGCGCGGCGAGCCCCAGCGCAATCGCGGTCAGGCCACCGGCGCGCACGAGCGCGTTGCGCTGACGGAGTTCGCGGAGTTGCCAGGTGGCGACGCCGGCGCCGAGCAGCGCGACCATCATCACGCCGACACCCTGGCGCAGCGCGAGGCAGGTGAGCGCCGCCTGCACGACGGCCGCCGCGAGCGCCATCCGCTGGTCGTAGGCGAGCATCACGACGCCGGCGACGAAGACGACGGGCGCCGTCGCGGCGAGGATGAGCAGCCCGGGGTCGCGCGTCGCGACCAGCGCGCTCACGCCGAGCGCGAGCGCCAGCAGCGACGCGAGGATCGATGCGCGCGCCGAGTTCCGGATCACGCGCGGGCAGAAGAGCGTGACGTACATCGCCAGCCCGGCGGTGATGAGGGCCGTGAGCAGCAGCGCGCCGGCGCGCGGCGTCCAGACGCGGAGCGTCTTCGCCTCCTTGGCATACTGGCGGATCTCCGAAGCGAGCAGCCGGTGCGCCTCGGGCGTCAGCGGGTCGCCGCGTTCATAAATGCGTGTGCCGGCGGGGTAGGTGCGGTTTTCCGGGCGCACGTTCGCCGCGGCGGCGACGCGCGCCCGCTCGGTGAGCGCCTCGTCGAAGATGTACAGCGGACGCGCCGTGCGGACGAGCCAGCCGCCGACCATCTCGTCGATGGGCTGCGGGAACCCGGCGCGCCGAACGAGTTCGCGCATGCGCGCGGGGAGCTGCTGGCCTTCCACATTCATCGCCTGGCTGCGGAAGACCTGCGTCTCGGGGCCGGCGGCGTCCTGGCGCAGCTCGATGACGCGCGTCGCCTCCTGCTGTTCCAGCTGGTAGTCGTCGCGCGCCAGCACCGGGCGAATCCGCAGCTGGCTCATCAGCTCGCTGACGCGCGTGGACCACGCGTTTGAGGCCTCACCCTCGACGGCGAAGGCGCGGACGGCCTGCAGTGTCTCTTCGGTGAGCGCAAACGCCTCGCGGATCTCCGGCGCAACCTGGTCGAGCGTCTCGGCGTCGGCGAGCGCCGCCGGCAGGCCCTCGATGCTGCTGCGCACGTTGTCGAACGCCGCCCGATCGGCGATGTACACGCGGGGGGTGCCGGCGCGCGCTGCGTCGCGCCGGCGCGGCGCATCGTCCTCCTCGACGCTCGTGAACTCCACGCGCACCGTGCGCGTCTCGTCCATGATCCGGCCCGGCTCCACGAGCGGACGCTCGCGCGTCGACGCCACGATCGCGCCCGAACCGAGCGCAAAGAGGAAGGCGATGATCAGGCCGTAGCCGAACGCCGGCCGGCGCAGCGTCTCGCGCAGCCCCTTGGCGCGCGACGGCGCCGGGGCGACGCGGCGCACCTCGCTGCGGCGCGTCTTCGGCGCCTGCGCCTTCGCGGTTCGGGTTGGGCCCTTGTCGGCCATGGTTGCTGGTTCCAGCGATCACGCGTCGTGGCCGCCCGGTTCCGGTGCGCGTCTCAGGCGCGCCCGTTCTCCGCGCCGGGGCCCGAGCCCCCGTCGCCGTAGGCCTCGACGATCCGCTGCACGAGATCGTGTCGGACGATGTCCTTCTTCTCGAGCGCCACGAACGCGACACCCGGCACGCGCTGCAGGCGCCGGGCCGCGTCGATCAGCCCGCTCTGCCCCGCCTCCGGGATGTCGATCTGCGTCGTGTCGCCCGTGACAATCATCTTCGATCGCGCCCCCATGCGCGTCAGGAACATCTGCATCTGCGCCTTGGTGGTGTTCTGCGCCTCGTCGAGAATGATCACCGCGTCGTTGAGCGTGCGCCCGCGCATGAACGCCAGCGGCGCCACCTCGACCACGTCGCTCATCATGAAGCGCTTCAGCGTGGCGAAATCCATCATGTCGTGCAGCGCGTCGAAGAGGGGGCGCAGGTACGGGTTCACCTTCTCCTCGAGGGCGCCGGGCAGGAAGCCGAGCTTCTCGCCGGCCTCCACCGCCGGGCGCACGAGGATGAGCTTCCGGATGCGTCCGTTCTTGAGCAGATGCACCGCCGCCGCGACGGCGAGATACGTCTTGCCCGTGCCCGCCGGACCGATCCCGAAGACCAGGTCGTGGTCGCGGATCGCCTCGAGGTAGTACTGCTGATTTTCCGTGCGGGGCTCCACGCGCCGGCCGCCGGCGTAGACCGCCAGGCGCTCGAAGGACACATCCCCAGTCTCGCCGAGATTCGCGTTCATCGGCGAGTCCACCTCGGCGACGAGGTCGTTCACCTCGTACTCGGCGACGGAGTCGGAGATCAGATCCAGCACCTGGCGCCGTGAAAGGTGCTCCTGCGCCACCGACGCCTCGTTGAGGCGGTCAAAGACCCGGCGCGCAGCGCTGACCGCGTCGCGCCGGCCGCTGACCATGACCGAGTCGTCCCGCGTCGAGATGTTGACGCCCAGCGCTTCCCGGATCATCTTCAGGTTCCGGTCGGCCGACCCGAGCATCGAGACTCGGTCGGCGCCGCGCGGGACTTGGATCGTGAACTCCACCTGGCCGTCACTCCATCCACGAACACGCCCGAACCCCACGGGGGCCGGGCGGTGGTCGCGACCACGCGATTCTACGCCCTCGCCGCCGGGCATCGACCCGGCCCGGGCGCCCGCGCAGGGGGCCGCGATGCCCCTCCTGCGCCTATCGGTCATTGCCGGGGCCTGCTTGGGGATCGCGCTCCTGCCCGCCTGCGAAGGGGGGGGGGGGGCGGGCGGGAGCGGGTCCGAGAACCTGCTTCGGCCCGGGCAGCACGCCGACGCCTCCGCCGAGTGGGACGATCTGGACGCCGCCATCGCCCATGTGGCCGAGCAGTACGCGATGGCCGTCGTCTCGACAGCGGACGAGCCGGGCGATGTCCGCCGCTACGACCTGGTCACCAACACTGACGAACCGGTGCGGATCACCTTCCGGGCGCGTCGCCTCGACGATGCGCCAAACGACATCGACGACGCCGTGCCGACCGACATCGAGGTGCAGGTGGGCGTCTTCGGCGAGCCGTCGCGCGAGGCGGCGATCCTCCGGACGCTCCGCGATCGGCTCACCTGGCTGCGCGCCAGAGACTGAGTTCATTCGGGCTCCGCCGCCGGCGATTCGTCGGGGGCTGCGTCGGTCTGCGCCGCTTCGGTGGGCGCTTCCGCACCGGGGCCGAATCGAAGACGCGGGCTCGCCGCGACCGCGAGAAGCAGCAGCAGCGCGAGATTCAGCACCACCAGGGCGCCGACGACAAGACGCAGCTGTCCGATCTTGCGGCTCTGCCTTCGCACGATCGGCGACACGCTCGCCGCTTCCGCCGGCGACATATCCCGCGTTTCGGCGGGCGCCTGGGCATGGGCGCGCGGCATCGTGGCAGGGCGCGCGGCCGACGGCGTGCGCGGGCGCGCCGGGCTCGGCTCGGGCGCCGGGGCAGGGGTGCGCTGCTCGGCGAGGCTCGATCGCGCCACAATTTCCGGCGGCGCCTGGCCGGGCAGCAGACGCACCGGCCCGAGACCCAGGAACTGGCGATCCTCCGGCACGCTGAAGACCACGCCGCACGACGCGCACATGTAGTCGTCGGGCCCCGCTGCCTCGCGGCAGTTGTGGCACTCGCCCAGGAGGTGGGCGACGCCCGGCACGTTGATGGCGCGCGCCCAGAACTGGCGCGTCGTCGGGCCGCGCAGCACGGTGTTGCGCCGGACAACGCCCTTGGCGACCAGCCGGCGCAGCGTGGCGTACGAGCAGCCGGGGCGGAATGGGTGGCGTTCGTCGCGGACCTGCCACGGGCCCATCTGGTTCTGGGAAGCCTGGCGGCTCAGCGGCTCGAAGACGCCGGCGCACGCGGCGCACCGATCGCTGGGCGCCTGATCGACGCCGCAGTACGGGCAGACGATCGCCGTGAGCTGCGCCGTGGCCCCGCCGGCGCCGAGCGAGTCGGACTCCTGCTGGTTGGAATCGTGCTCCACGATGGGCGATACGCCTCCGCGAGGGCTTGGGATCCGGACTCGACGCCCCGACCCCGTTGACAGGCCCGTAGGCCGCGATTCTCATCGACCTATGCACAGGGTCGCTCCACTCCCGAAGCCTACCCCGCGAGGCCTCGTTATCGCCATCGCGAGCGGTTCGCTGCTGATCTCCGGCTGTTCGGGATCGCGATCGACGGATGATCCGCTCGCAGGGACCCGCCTGGCCGACACTTCGACCGGCGCGCCGCGCCGGACCGACAGCGCGCCGGCGGTGGTGCGAGGCACGGTGGTGCCCTGGAGCGCGATGCAGCCGCTGCTCGCCGAGGCCGCAGGCGCCGAGGTGCTGCAGGAGATCACACTCGACCGCGCGCTCGCCGAGGAAGCGCGCCTGCGCAATGTCGTCATCACCGAGGAGCAGGTCCGCGCCGAGGAGGCGAACCTGCTCCGCACGCTGCGCGAGGCCGGCGCTGCGCTCGACGACGCCGGCGGGCGCCAGGTGCTCGACGACCTCCGCCGCCGGCGCGGGCTCGGCCCCCGGCGATACGAGGCGCTGCTTCGGCGCACGGCGCTGCTCCGCGCGATGGTGCAGGACCGCGTGGACCTCACCGACGCGGCGCTGCGACGCGCTTTTGAGCTGATCCACGGCCCGCGCTACCGGGTGCGCATCATCACGGTCGACTCCATCCCCGCCGCCGACGCCGTGCAGGCGCGCCTCGGCGCGGGGGAGTCCTTCGGCGAGGTCGCGGCCCGGTTCAGCACCGACCCGAGCGCCGGCGTCGGCGGCCTGGTCGAACCCATCTCCGCGGCGGATCTGAACTACCCATCAGCGCTGCGCGAGGCGCTGCCGCGCCTCCAGATCGGGCGCGTCGGCGGGCCGATCGCGATCGAGCGCGGCTATGTGATCGTGCGTCTCGATGAGGTCCTTCCCGCCGACGGCGTGACCTTCGAGGAGGCGCGCGACGCCGTCGAGCGCGAGGCGCGCATCGCGCAGGAACGCACGCTCATGGGCGAGCTCGCGGCCCGCCTCATCGGCCAGTCGGGCGTCACGGCGCTCGACCCATCACTTGATTGGTCGTGGCGGCAGCAGCGCTGATCGCTAGCGGCTGAGTTCTTCCGCCGCGGATTCGAGTCGCGCCCGCTCGCGCGCATCATCGATTGTCGCCGCGACGGCCCGGAGGTAGGCAGCGCCCTCGCGCGCGCCGACCGACCTGGCCATCGCGCGCCCGAGGTGCTCGGCGTCGCGCGCGAGCGACTCACCGCCCGCGCAGCGCTGCAGGACCGCGATCGTGTCCACATCAGGCGATCCGGAGAGCGCGGGGCGCAGCGCGAGCCACACGATCTCACGGACGCGCTGGTCCTGTTGACGGTCGGGCGTGAGCCTGTCGAACAGCGTCACGACGAGGTCGCGTGCGCCGGCGCGCGCGGCGGCGTGGAGCGCGGTGTCGGCGAGTCCGGGCCCAACGGTCGCCTCGGCGTCCTCGGTCGTCGCCTGCGCGAGGCGGAGCAGGTCGGCATCGCGTCCGAGGAGTGCGAGATGGCGCGCCGCGCCGTCGAGATCCCGTGCGATCAGCGCAGCGCGGAGGCGGTCGGCGACGGCCTCGCCGCCGACGAACTCGGGCGGCGCGCCGTTGCGCGCGACCTCCGGGCCGAGCGTGTAGAGCGGGTCGCCGAACACGTTGACCTTCCACCGCGGCGCCTCATCGGGTCGGGTTGCGAAGCCCCAGGGGATGGCGCTGTACAGGCGTCGGATCAGAATCTCCGGTGGAAGAAACGCCCCAAGGAAGGGCTCGTCCATCGCGCCGAGATAGCAGAACGCGCCGCGATCGAGCCAGGTCGCGGCGATCGAGGCAGGGTCGCCGGGGTCCTGCGCGCTGAATGAGTGGATGAAGTGCACAGCCGCCGGACGCGCGAGCATCGGCACATCGCGCCCGGTCGCACGCCCGGGGTTCAGGTTGAACCAGCGCCGGTGCCCGGCGGTGTTCACATGGATGAACCCCGCATCGACGGCCGTCGCGCCGCGCCGGAGCCACTGACCGAGCGACCCGGCGTCGTCGCGGTCAACCGTCACCTCCGCGCCGGCCTCCCGCATCAGCGCCGCCGCCCCGGCGACCGTGTAGCGGTTGTAGGGCTCCTCGTCCTGGTATCCGTCGAAGAACCACGCGCGCTGCGGATCGTTGAGGAACAGCGCGCAGGCCGCCCGGTACAGCGACGCGGGCGCATCGCCGAGCACCTGGCCGCTCCACGCCCAGATGTCGCCGTTCGTGTGGCGCCCGATCCGATCGGTCAGCGCACGCGGCCCATGATCGTCCGGCGCCTCGAGGCGCGCCGACATGTTCAGGCACAGCGTCACGCTGTCGATGGTGTCGCCCAGCTCGCGCCAGGCGAGACCGAGATCCTCCAGCCGGTCGCGTATCGCCTCGTCAAGCGCATCGGCTTTCTCGGCGCGGAGCGTGCGGCCGAGCGCACCGCGCGGCGGGTCCACCCACACCAGCGCCTGGCCGCGCCCGATCGCCAGCGCCGCGGCGCTGATCCACGCGCCATCGCCTTCGCTGGCGACGACAATGCCCGGGGGCGTCATGCCGTTGGTGTCGGCCCAGCGGTCGG
>JBICHM010000241.1:0-4809 GCA_043101835.1 Phycisphaerales bacterium
CGCGACCTGGAGCGTGCCACGGAGCTTGTTGATGACGAGCGTCGCGAGCGCCTCACCAGTCACGTCCTCGGCGATGATCAGCAGCGGCTTCTTGGCCGCCATGACCTTCTCGAGCAAAGGCACGAGGTCCTTGATGTTGTCGAGCTTGTCCTCGTGGATGAGCACGAGGCACTTCTCGAGTTCCACCTTCATGTCGTCCGGGTCGGTGACGAAGTTGGGCGAGAGGTAGCCGCGGTCGAACTGCATGCCCTCGACGACGTCCACCTCGGTCTCGAGGCTCTTGCCCTCTTCGACGGTGATGACGCCGTCCTTGCCGACCTTCTCGAAGGCGTCGGCCATGATCTTGCCGATCTCGGCGTCGTTGTTGGCGCTGATGGTCGCGACGGACTGGATGTCGCTCTTGCCCTTGATGGGGGTGGCCATCGAGTCGATCTCGCCCGCGACGGCGGTCACGGCGGCCTTCAAGCCGCGGACCAGCGCGTTGGCGTCAACCCCGGCCGCGATCTGACGCAGGCCCTCGCGGAAGAGCGCCTCGGCCAGCACCGTCGCGGTGGTCGTGCCGTCGCCGGCGTCGTCGGAGGTCTTGCTGGCGGCCTCCTTGACGAGCAGGGCGCCCATGTTCTCCGTCTTGTCGCGGAGTTCGATCTCCTCGGCGACGCTCACGCCGTCCTTGGTGACGGTGGGGCCGCCCCAGGACTTGTCGAGAATCGCGTTGCGACCGCGCGGGCCGAGGGTGCTCTTCACGGCGGAGGCGAGCTTCTCGACGCCGGCGAGCAGCGACTGGCGGGCGTCGGTGTCGAAGGCCAGATCCTTGACGGCCATAGGGCTGAATCTCCGTTTGCAGTTGGGGCGGCCCGCGCTTCGGGGCGACGCCCGGCCTGGTGCGTATTGCCTGATGGGTTCTGCGATTGGGTGTCGAATCGATCGGACGCGTTGCCTGGGCGCGCGAGCCGAGCGGCACGCACAGCCGGCGCAACGACGCTGGCAGTGGCAAAGGGGGCGCCAGCGGGGGTCTGCGTCACAATCAGGCTTTCGATCAGCGATTTCGCCAGAATCGCGGCCCCGTGCGCCGTCCTGGCCCGACCCGGTCGCTGACAGGGCCCCCGCCGGGGTCGCGATCGCCTGCCGTTGTGGCAGACGGGCCGGCGCGATCGTTACGGGCGCCCGAGGACCTCGCGGATCGACGGGCTGGGCATGAGGATCGACCGCCGGATGCGGACGGTGTCGATGGTGGCTCCGGCCAGCGCCACGGTGAAGAGCGCCGAACCGGCGAAGATGAGGACCCCGCCAGCAAGGTCGGCCAGCCCGCTCGTACCCGCCGGCATCGCGAGGGCGCCGAGGCGGAGGAGGTCGCCGAGGGCCATGAGGCCCACGGCGCCAACGGTGGCGAGGATCGTCTGCCGGTCCACACGCCCCGTGCGGAGCGCCAGGCATCGCGCCACGAGCAGACGGGCGTTGGGGCGGATGCCCAGCAGGATGACAACGAGACAGGCGTCGATGGCGAGCCGCACGAAGAGCCGGTCTGCGTGGTCGGCGCCGCCCAAATAGGGCGCAGGCCGGACCGGATCGATGCGGAAATACAGGGCCCACAGCAGCGCCAACAGCGGCAGATAGACGCCGGCCGCGACACCGGCCGCGACGGTCCATCGCCGGTGCACGCCTTCGAGCAGGTGCACGAGGCCGAGCGACGCGACGCCGCTGACGCCTGCGAAGACGAGCACGGCCCATGGAGCCCAGTCGGCGTCGAGCGACTGCCGGCCGCCGGTCTGGTGGCGCAGGGCGGAATCGAGGCGCGGCGCCCAGGCGCACGCGGCGGCGAGGAAGCCGGCGCCGGCCCAGAGCGGCAGCGCGTGGTCGACGATGCGAGGCCGATGGAGCGGGCGGAGGGCGTCGGCCTCGGGGTCGACGAGATAGAGGATCGCGGCGCGAACCGCCGTGCCGCATTCCGGGCAGTGTCCAAGCACGGACAGCCCCTGCAGGTCGTAGGCGCAGCCGACGCATGGGAGCCGGCCCGAGAGCGTGAGGCCGAGGTCCGGAGACGCCGCGGCTTCGCCATTGGGCGGCGCGCCGGCGGCGCCATCGGCGCGCCGATCATCACCCGGCTCCGGAGCAGCGGCGCTGTCGGGCATGGTTCGAGTGTACCCCGATTCGGGCGAGCGCCTGCGCGCGGTCTATACTCGCCCGCGCGATGACGACACCGATCGACAATCTCCGGGGGAACATCCGCAAGGTCTTCTTCGGGGATCCCGAGGCGGTGGACCGTGCGATCACGTGTCTCCTGGCGCGCGGGCACCTGCTGATCGAGGATGTTCCGGGTGTCGGCAAGACGATGCTTGCGACGGCGATCGCCCGGAGTGTGGACTGCTCATTCAGCCGCATCCAGCTGACGCCGGACCTGCTGCCGGCGGATGTGCTGGGCGTCTCGATCTTCCGACGCGACCCCGGGGAGTTCTCGTTTCAGCCGGGGCCGATCTTCGCGAACGTGGTGCTCGCCGACGAGATCAATCGCGCCAGCCCGCGCACGCAGTCGGCGATGCTGGAGGCGATGAACGAGGCGACGGTGTCGATCGACGGGACCGTGCACCGGCTCGACCAGCCTTTCATCGTGATCGCGACGCAGAACCCCTTCGAGTTCGAGGGCACGCACCCGCTGCCGGAGAACCAGCTGGACCGCTTTCTGATGCGCCTGGAGCTCGGCTACCCGACGGCGGAGGCCGAGGCGCGGATGCTTGAGGAGCGCCCGGCCACGACATCGCTGCAGACGCTCGATCCGGTGATGGACAAGGCCGGTCTCATCGAGCTGCAGCAGCAGGCCGAGCGGGTGAAGATGGACCAGTCGCTGCTCGACTACATCGTGCAGCTGGCGACGGCGACGCGCGAGCACGAGGCGCTGCGCGTCGGCGTGAGCCCGCGCGGCGCCCTGGCGCTCGCGCAGGCGTCGCGCGCCACGGCGCTTGTGCGCGAGCGCGACTACTGTGTGCCCGAGGACATCACCGACAACGTCGTGCCTGTGTGCGCGCACCGCGTCGTGCCGCGCAGTCGCCTGGGCGAGCACGCCTTCGAGGCGGCGGTGCAGGCGCTCGGCGACGCGATGCAGCGCGTGCCCAGCCCCGTCTGAAGCGGGTCTGAGGCGGGTCTGAGGCGAACCTGCGGCGCGCCGGCCGACATCCCCCCTGCTTCTGACCGGGAGACCCCATGCCCCGACTCGTTCGACACGACGCCACCGGCCCGATCCGCATCGATCCGCAGGACAAGCCCGTCTTCATCTGCGGCTGCGGGCTCACGCAGAACTTTCCCTTCTGCGACGGCGCGCACAAAGCGTGCAAGAGCGAAGAGGCGGGCGTGCTGTACGTCTACGACAGCGAGCGCAAGCGCATCGTCGAGGAGCGCCCCGACGAGGGCGCCTGACGCCTACGCCGGGCCGGTGCGCGGGCGCCCGGGCTTGCCGTAGCGCTCGATCGCCTCGCGCGCCGCGGCGCGGATGCGCCGGGGCTCAGGCACGAACTCCCAGGCCATCTTCGCGCTGGCGCCGCTGTAGATGAGAATGCCGACGCGATCCGGCGCATCGCCGGAGGCGCCTTCGCGCACCTCGACGGTGTCGATGTCGGGCAGCGCGACCTCGCCGATGCGCACGCGCAACGCGCCGGAGCGCCGGATGATGCGCCGGTCGGTGAGGATATAGAGCCGGTTGCGCTGTTCGAGGAACGCGAAGACCACGCCCAGCACGCCGACGAGCGCGAGGCCGATGACGACGGGTCGCGCCGTGCCGGGGCCGAAGGAGATCTGCACACCCAGCAGCACGATCGAGACCAGCGCGACGCCGACGAGCACCGGCAGCACACTTGCGAAAAAGAGCAGCCAGTGGGCGCGCACGGCGAGGATGACGGTCTCGCCCGAGTGCAGTTCGATGTCGTGGGCGACGGCGTCGTCGACGGCCAGCGCCGGGGCGCCGCCGGGGTGCAGCGCCTCGAGGGTCGCGACCGACCGGGCTGCGAGGCTGGCGCCGGCCATCACCCGGGCTCCGCGCCCGCGGGGTCGAGCACGCAGATGTCGGGCAGGTTGCGGTGCTGGCCGTCGTAGTCGAGCCCGTAGCCGATGACGAACTCCGGTGGGATGTCGAAGCCGATGTACTCGGCGTCGGCCGGCGCCAGGCGAGTGCAATCCTTCCGAAGCAGCACGCAGGTGCGCAGCGAGGCGGGCTTCTGCTCGGCGATCATCCGCTGCAGAAGATTGAGCGTCTGCCCGGTGTCGAGGATGTCGTCGACGATCACCACGTGCTTGCCGGCCAGGTCCGGCGGCAGGGCGTCCTGCAGGCGGGCGCCCTTGCTCTCGGTCGTGGCGCCGGGGTAGGACGAGACCGAGATCATCCGCATCGACATGTTCAGGGGCATCTGGCGGACGAGGTCGGCGAGGAAGATGACCGCGCCGGTGAGGACGGGCACGAGCACGACGCGATTGGGCGTCGCCAGGCCGTCGCCCTCGGCTTCGAGGTCGCGCTGCAGATCGCCGGCCAGCTGGGCGCCCAGTTCGGCCACGCGCATGGCGATCCGCTCGCGTTCGATCAGCACTCGTCCCGGCGGCTGGTGCATGGGGGCAGTCTACCGATCGCCGCTGCCCTTCGCGGGCGGGCGCCAGACCGGCGCGACGGGTAGCCTCAGGGCATGCTGACGATCGACTTCGCAAACTGCCTGTCCGAGCGCGTCGGGCCCCACGGGCTCGACGGCGCGATTCTGGCTGACGGCGCCGACGCGGCGCGCGAGGCGGCGCAACTCACCGCCGCCCTCGCCTCCACGCGCGGCACGGGGTGGG
>JBICHM010000242.1:0-10813 GCA_043101835.1 Phycisphaerales bacterium
GTGTGCTCTTCCGATCTGCGTGACGGCGAATGTCGTCGCGCCGGGATTCATCGAGACCGATATGACGGCGTCCCTGCCCGAACAGGTGATCGAGCGCGTCCTCCAGGCGACCTCGACCCGGCGGGTGGGACGTCCCGAGGACATCGCCGAGGCGGTGTCCTACGTGTCGTCGGACGGCGCGGGGTACCTGACGGGTCAGGTGATCTGCGTGGACGGCGGCCTGACGATGTGCTGAACCGGGCGTTCGCCGGTCGTCGTCGTTGGCGATCGGGAGGGGCGCCTGTATAGTCTGAACTGCCCCCGGGGGTCATGCCGACCCGCCGGCTCCGGGCACGGAGACCGACCTGTGACCGAAGCAGAGATCGAAGCCAAGGTGATCGAGATCGTCTCGAAGCAGATGGGCGTGGATGAGAGCAAGATCACGCGCGAGACGAGCTTTGTGAACGACCTCAACGCCGACAGCCTCGACACGGTCGAGCTGGTGATGGAGCTCGAAGACGAGTTCGAGACCTCCATCCCCGACGAAGAGGCCGAGAAGATCCAGACCGTCGGCCAGGCGGTGGAGTTCATCCTCTCCGCCCAGCAGCAGAGCGCCTGACCGCCGTCTGACTCGCGACCTCGATCCGCCCGCGTCGACGCGCCCGCCCGGCCGAGGTCGGTCGGCGTTGTCGCATCCACGCCCCGGCCCGGCGCCCGCGCGCCAGGCCGCGCACCGGGAGCCCGACCCAACGCCATGAGCGCACGATCCACCGACAAGCCCCGCGTCGTCATCACCGGCCTGGGAGCCGTCACGAACCTTGGGTTCGATGCGCCGTCGACGTGGGACGCCATGGTGCGCGGCGCCAGCGGCGTCACGCCCGTGCAGGGCGCCGCATTCGAGAAGTGGCACGACAACTGGGCCGTGCGCATCGGTGGGCAGATCCACGGCTGGGACCCCAGCCACCGCATCGAGCCGCGCGACGCCAAGCGTCTCGACCGCGCCGCGCAGCTCGGCATTGTCGCGGCGGCCGAGGCCATGGACCAGTCGGGCCTTGACTGGAAGGCGATGGACCCGACGCGCATGGGCGTCGTCATCGGCTCGGGCATCGGCGGCATCGAGACCATCGAGGAGGGCGAGATCGTCCTCCACACGAAGGGCCCCCACCGCCTCAGCCCCTTCACCGTGCCGCGCCTGATGGTCAACTCCTGCGCGGGTCACATCTCGATCCGCTTCGGCATCGAGGGCCCGAGCGGCGCGCACGCCACAGCGTGCGCCTCCAGCGGCCACGCGATCGCGGACGCCATGCGCATCATCCAGCGCGGCGAGGCGGATGTGGTCGTCACCGGCGGCACCGAGGCGGCCTTCACGCCGATCTGCCTCGGCGCGTTCATGACGATGAAGGCGCTCTCGACGCGCAACGACGAGCCGGAGAAGGCGTGCCGTCCCTTCGACCGCGAGCGCGACGGCTTCATCCTCGCCGAGGGCGCCGGGATCGTGGTGCTCGAGAGCGAGGCCCACGCCAAGGCGCGCGGGGCGCAGATCCTCGCAACGGTCGGCGGCGCCGGCGCGAGCAGCGACGCCAGCCACATCACCGCCCCGTCGCCCGAGGGGCGCGGCGCCATGCGCGCGATGCGCCTGGCCCTCGACGACGCCGGCCTCAACCCGACCGATGTCCACTACATCAACGCCCACGGCACTTCGACGCCCCTCGGCGACAGCGCCGAGGTCACCGCGGTGCAGAATCTCTTCGGGGACCACGCGCTCAAGAGCAAGGGCGGGCGTCTGCTGATGTCGTCCACCAAGTCGATGCACGGGCACACGCTCGGCGCTTCCGGCGGCGTTGAGATGATCGCCTGCGTGAACGCCATTCGGCAGGGTGTCGTTCCCCCCACCGTCAACTGCGACAGCCCCGATGAGGGCTTCGACCTCGACTTCGTGCCCCACACGGCGCGAGACGCCTCGGTGACGGTGGCGATGAACAACACCTTCGGCTTCGGCGGGCACAACGTGACGCTGATCGTCCGCCGCTACGAGGGCTGATCGGCGTCTGGCAGGCGGGCGCCGGCGCCCGTTGCAGGGGATGGGCCGGGGCTGCCGATACTCCCTGCGATGCCGTCCGACCTGAACACCATTCTGCGCCTCGAGGCGCCGATCATCGTCGAGATCGGGGCCCGAACGCTGAACCTCAAGGAAGTGATGGCCCTTTCATCCGGGGCGATCATCGAACTGCCCAAGCGCGCCGACGAGGAGCTGGAGCTGAAGGTCAACAACAAGACCATCGGAACCGGCTTCGCCGTGAAAGTCGGCGAGAACTTTGGGCTGCAGATCACCTTCATCGGCGACGCCCGGAGCCGCCTCGCCGCGATCGCGGGCGGGCACGCCGAGACCGAGGCAGCGACGGAGACGCCCGCGCCTGCGCCCGAAGCGCACGCCGGCGCCGACGCGGCCTGATCGGGGAGCGCCGGATTGCGCTTGAGCAACCGGCGACGATCCGTCAGGATGCCCCGCACACCCCGCGCGGGCCGGCGCCCGCACTGGAGATGACCCATGCAGGATCCGTCCGCCGAGCCCGGCGCCACCGCCGCACCCAGGCGCTACCGAGAGGTCACGCTCAGCGCGATCATCTTCGGCATCATCTTCGGCGCGATCATGAACGCGTCGATCACCTACGCCGGCCTGAAGATCGGGTTCACGATCGTCGGCAGCGCGATCGCCGCGGTGCTGGGATTCGGTGTGCTGCGCGGCCTGCTGCGCAAGGGCTCGATCCTCGAGACCAATATCGGGCAGACGATCGCCAGCGCGGTCAACACGCCCAACTCCGGCGTCATCTTCACCGTGCCGGTGCTGCTGCTGCTCGGCTACCAGTTGAGCATCGGTGAGGCGGACTTCTGGCTGCTGACCCTTGCCTGCGTCGCCGGCGCGATTCTCGGCTGCGCCTTCATCATCCCGCTACGGAAGCAGATGATCGACATCGATCGCCTCCGCTTCCCCGAGGGCACCGCCGTCGGCGCCATCCTGAAGTCACCCGGCGCCGGCGCGAAGAAGTCGATCGTGCTCGTCGTCGGCATCATCCTCGGCGCACTGATCTTCCTGCCGACCGCGCTGCCCGACATCCGTGTCACCGCCGGGCTGAACGAACTCGACCGCTTGGTCGAATCCGAGAAGATCGGCCAGGCCGACGCCGACCTCACGATGGAGATCGCGGCGTGGATCGACGCCGGCGCGGCGCCGGAGGCCGTCGTCGAGCGCGGACGCCTGCTGACCGAATCCGAAGCCTCCGAGACGCGCGCCGAGAAGCGCGCCCTCCGCGAGCAGGCCGAGGCTATCGACCTCGCGCCGGGCGTCAGCGCCGGCAAGCCCGATCTCTTCATGGCCGCCTACGAGGCGGCGCAGGGCGAACGCGACTGGGCGTCGCTCCAGGACCGGAAGCTCGGCTGGGCGAGCAAGCCCATGTGGGGCTACGCCGATCTGAACCTCCGCATGGCCGACGAGCGCGGCGAGGATGGGCAACTGACGCGCCGTGTCGATCGCGACCAGAACGGTCACGCCGACCTGCTCATCGACAACCACAACGTGGATGTCGGGCGGTTCCTCGGCCTGCCGCCGGAGATCCTCTTCGTCTTCGCGATCACCCCCCTCTCGCTCGGCGCGGGGTACCTCTCGGGCAAGCCCGGCCTGCTGGTGCTCGCCGGCGGCGTGCTCGCCTACTTCGTCCTCAACCCGATCCTGTTCAACCTGAACATGATGCCTGCCACGGTGGACGCCCCGAGCGCGCCGGGGTTCGGCTTCACGAACTTCAACCGGCCCCTCGGCATCGGTCTGCTGCTCGGCGGCGCCATGATGGGCGTCGTCAAGAGCCTGCCGGCGATCAAGGAGGCGATGAAAAGCATCGGCGCCGCGGGCAAGACGGCCGGCGGCTCCGACGAACTCGGCCTCAAGACGCTCACCATCGCGGCGATCGCCGCCCTGCTGATCCTCTTCGTCGCAGCGGACTTCACCGAGAGCCAGCCGCTGAACCTCGTTGATCCGGTGAGCCAGCAGGAGCTCGAGGAGGTCGGCGCCGAGACGCGCGTCGACGGCTACCTCATCGCCTTTGAGAGCGAAGAGAACCTCGCCACCTGGACGAACTGGGACGACGCGCAGCGCCAGGGATTCATGGACTCGCTCAACGCGAAGCCCGGCCTGCTCTCCGGCCTGAACACGCATGTGCGCTCGGCGCTCATCGCGGTGATCGGCGCGATCTGGATCTGGTTCGCCGGCATCATCATCGCCCAGTGCACGGGCATGACGGACTGGTCGCCCATCAGCGGTATGGCGCTGCTGACCATCGTGCTGGTCATGCTGCTCGCCGGCGCCGGTGATGTGATGGGCGCCGTGCTGATCGGCGCGACCTTATGCGTGGCGATCACCTGCGCCGCCGACATGATGGCGGATCTGAAGACCGGCTACATCGTCGGCGCCATGCCCAAACGCCAGCAGATCTGCGAACTCATCGCCACCGGCGCCGGGCCGCTGATCACCATGGCGACCATCCTGCTCATCGCGCAGGTGAACATGGCGAAGGTCGGCGTCCCGATGGGTCCGGGCACCGAGACGACCGCGCCGCAGGCCCAGGCGCTGCAGGCCGTCATCACCGGCGTCCAGGGCGGGCAGATGCCCTACGCCCTCTACGGCGGCGGCGCGATCCTCGGCGTCCTGCTCGGCCTCGGCTCCTTCGCCGGCCTCGGCGTGCTCGTCGGCCTCTCGATGTATCTGCCGATCGTCTACATCCTCACCTACGGCATCGGCTGTGTGCTGAACATGCTCATCTCCAAGGTCAAGGGCAAGCGCTGGGCCGAGGAATGGGGCGTGCCGATGGCGGCCGGGCTCATCGTGGGCGAGGCCATGCTCGCCCTGGGCGTCAACTTCACCATCCTGCTGCGAGGCTGACCCGATGCGCCTGCTCGCCAATGTGATCCTGACGATCTCGCTCACGGTCGGCGCCATCGCCGCCGCGAGCGCCTACCTCGCGCCCTTGAGCCTCCCCGCCGACCGGCTCGAAGGCCTGACCCTCAACGCCCCCGCCGGTGTCGCCGTCGACGACACCGGCGCCATCGTGCGCGGCGACGACGGCGTGCCGCAGCCGATGTTCTCGCGCGACCACGAGCTCTCACTCGCCGACGCCGAGGCGCTCAAGGCGCAGGCGGATCTCGAAGTCGTCGTTGACGGACGCTCGCGTACGGTCTCGCGCATCCTCGTGAAGGAGTTCTCCTTCGCGCGATGGGAGGGGCGCTGGTTCTTCCTGCTGGCCCTCGCCGGGCTGGGCGTCGGCGCGTTCCTCGTCAAGAGCGCGACGCGCGCCGAGATCGCCAGCGCCGAAGCGGCTCGCGCCGACGGCGAGACGCCCGAGGAAGCGCTCGAAGCGATCGCGAGCACCATCGCCGGACTCATGCGCGATCTCCCCTCGCTGCCCGACGACCGGGCCCGCTGCGAGGCGATCGTCGAAATGCTCGGGCGCGTCCAGCGCGACCAGGTGCCCGTCTTCGTCGATGCGCGCACGCTGCTGATCAGCCGCCTGACGCTCGCCGGCTACGCGGCTCTCATGGACCGCTTCGCCGCGATGGAGCGACAGATCAACCGCGCCTGGTCGGCGGCCGCCGATGAGCATTACCCCGAGGCCAGCGCCTGCATCGAAAAGGCCAATCTCATCGTGGGCGAGACGCGCGAACGCCTGAACGCCTGAGTTCAGGCGTCGAACGACAGCGCCGTCGCCAAGTCGATGGCCCGGTCGCCGACCACGCGCCCGGTGGCGCTCGGCTCGTACACCGGGCGGGGGCGCCGCCCGGTCGTCATCCGGCGATGCACGATCGCGGCGCCCTCCAGCTCCTCCAGCGTCATCGTGAGCGCCCGAGGCGTGACCCCCTCGAGCGCCGCCGCGATGTCCCTGAAGCGCTCCAGGCCGCTCGAGAGGGCCGCGAGGACGCCGAGGGCCCACTTCCGCCGGCACGCGCCCTGACAGGCCACAGGGATCGCCTCCACCGTCGCGAGCGCCGCCGGCGCCACGCTTTCCCCGTCCGGGGTCAAGAGGTACTCCGGGCGCATCGGATGGCCGTACCCCGGATTCCGCATGACGAGGTCGAGGGCCTGCAGGTCGTCGAGCGTGCGGCTCAGACTCTCGCGCGACACGCCAAGACGGTTTGTCAGCGTGACAAACTTCGCGCCGCGCAGCCGGTACAGATCCCCCAGCGCCGGCACGCTCCAGCGGTGCGTGCAGAGGCGGACGAGGGGCCGGAGGTCGGGCAGGTCCGCGCCCACCTCCGAATCGGGATCGATCGACACCGGGGCCATTGACACAGAAGTATAGTTGCTATACAAACCTGACACAAGCGGCGAATCGTCGGCAATGGCGCCGGCCCCGCCGCCAGGAGGACCGACATGGGTGGGACACTCGGATACGACGGCGGCCTGACCTGCGCTCTGCAGGTCGCCGACCTCGGCAAGGCGATGGCGTGGTACCAGGAGGTGCTCGGCTTCGAGCCCCTCTACCGGATGGACGAGATGGCCTGGGCCGAGATGCGCTCGCCGGTGGCGCGCGTGCACCTTGGCCTCTCGCAGGTCGAATCGCCGGAGGTCAAAGGCGGCGCCACGCTCACCTGGGGCGTGACCGACATCGACGCGACGCGAGCGACCCTCGAAGCGAAGGACGTCCGCTTCGACGGCGAGACCATGACGATCCCGGGGATGGTCTCGCTCGCGACCTTCTTTGATCCCGACGGCAACAAGCACATGCTCTTCCAGGCGCTCTCGGAGGACTTCTCATGATCACGACCATCACCGCGTGCCTCGGCCTCGTGCTCGGGGCGACGACGCTCCAGCCCGACACCACCGAGCGTTTCACGCTCGAGGATGTCGCCTTCATCGCCGGCCACTGGGAAGGCCCCCTCTTCGGCGGGCACGCCGAGGAAGTCTGGCTCGCGCCCGACGGCGGCACGATGCTCGGCATGTTCCGGCTGGTCTCGAAGAATCGCGAGGGCGCCGAGCGCACGAGCGTGATCGAGTACCTGCTCTTCACGCAGACAGACGACGGCGTCACGTTTCGCTTCAAGCACTTCCGCACCGACTACACGACCTGGGAGACCGGCGAGCCGCTGACCTTCGACCTCGTCGAAGCCGGCGACAACAGCGCCGTCTTCGCGAGCGACATCCAGTCGCAGCCCGACCGTATGACCTTCCGCATCGATGCGGAAGGCAAACTGCGCGTGCTCGTCGAGGGCGAGGAGAACGGCAAGAGGGACGCGTTTGAGGCCGTGTATTCGCGCGTAGAGTGACGACAAGGAGCCCCGATCGCGAGCTCGGGGACGCCCTTCCACCGTCAGATTCACGTTGCAGGCGCAGGGGATGACTTGCCCGCCTTCGCGGCGCCGCGCCCGCACTCGGGGCACGGCTGAATCCCCAGGCACGAGCGCAGGTCGTAGCCGCAGTCTACGCACGTCAGCGGATCGACTCGGGGAGAGGCCACCAGGACGATCAGCGTCACGCTCGCCGCGCTGAGTGCGGGCACGATCCAGCCAAGCGGGTGGTCGTCGATCCCCACAACGGCGAGCGACGCGACCGCTGCGCCAACGATGCCCACGCACACGCCGGACACGATTGCGCGGAGCTCGCTTCGCGCCACCATCGTCGGGTCGCCGGGCCGAAGCAGCACGGCGAACGCCATGCTCACGATCGTCGCCAGGACCGGAGCGACGAGCGTCACAATGACCCATGCGCGCATCGCGCCGATGGGCCAGGCCGTCGCCGCCTCCATCCAGTAGATCGAGAGCGCCAGCAGCGCCCACGGGATCATCGCGCCGGCGAGAAACGCGATCATGACCCGCGCTCGCACGAATCCGGCGTCGCGACGGTGCGCATCCGGGGCGCGGCGACGGCGCCGGCCAAGCGAGTCGCGCCCCGGAACGCCGGCCTGCGCGGCGGCAGCGGCGCAGGTGGCGGGGAACTGATCGCCAGTGCGATCATCTTGAACGGCCCCGCGTCCGCCAGCGTCGCGTTGCGCTGGCGGCTCGACGCCCACGCGACGCACGCCGGGATGAAGAGCGCGAGCGCAACAGCGATCGCCTTCGCCCGCCACACGCTCCGGCGCAGGATCTCGACGCCGCGCGGGCAATCACTCGTGATGATCGTGCCGTCGGCCCGGCGGTAGAGCACGCCGCAGACGCGCCCCTCCGTACCTTCGATCAGGTCGAGAATCTCCTCGCCGCGTATCGAGGCGAGGTTGTACACATAGAGGTCGCACTCGCGGCAATGTCGCACGCGCTCGCTCTCGCCGTCCATGTCCTCCCACTGCATCGGGCATGGGCTGGCGATGCGGAGATTGTTGAGCACATCGAGTCTGGTGTCGGTCGCCATCGTCGGCCTCCTGAACACCCTCCCGTCACCAGTGTTGTGACGCAGCACACGGCCAGCGGTTCCGGCCATCTGGCATGCGCATGGAACAACGACCGCGCACGGAGCGAACCGATGCACGGCGCCGCTATCTGCGCGCCGCGATCAATCGATCGCGATGCGGTTCACCCCAGCTTCTCGCTCGCGAACGCCTCTGCCGCGCGGATCGCCTCGGGCATCTTGCCCGGTTCGGTCCCGCCGCCCTGCGCGCTGTCGGGACGTCCGCCCCCCTTGCCGCCGCAGGCCTGGGCGGCGGTGCGCACCCAGTCGCCCGCCTTCAGGCCCGCCTTGATCGACGCCTCCGGGCACGACGCGACGATCAGCACCTTGCCCTCGTCCTCGTCGCGACTGAGCAGCATGATCGGCGCGGCCTCGTGCTTCGAGCGCACCGCGTCCATCGCCCCGAGCAGCGCCTGCCGGTCGCCCCCGGCGGGGATCTCACCAACGATCGCGCCGGGCCCCGCAGCGCTCGCCAGCGCACGCGCGGCCTCGACGGCCTGTTCGCGCCCCGCCTTCGCGCTCGCCTTGCGGACCTTCTTCAGGCGCTCCTGCAGCGCCTCGATCGCCTCGCGCACGCGCGCCCGCTCGGTCAGCGGCACGGTCGCGCGCTCGAGTTCCGTCAGCAGCGCGCCGACCTCGGCCTCCAGCGCGCTGTCGTCAAGCGCCGCCGCCTTCTGCGCCCGTTCGACCAGGCGGTCGCCGAGTTCGATCGCGTCTTCCGCCGCCTGCCCGGTCAAGGCGACGATGCGCCGCACGCCGCGCGACACGGCCTCCTCCTCGGTGATCGCGAACGCGCGCGCCTCGCCCGTCGAGGCCAGGTGCGTGCCGCCGCAGAACTCCACCGACAGGCCCTTCCACCGCTCGCTGCCCGGGTCCGCCATGAGATCGGCGACCGGTGCGCCGATCGACACGACGCGCACCGGATCGGGGTAAGACTCGCCGAAGACCGCGCGGAGGCCGTTGATCTTCCGGGCGCCCTCCAGCGCCTGCACCGAGGCGTCGACGGGCAGCGCCCGCTGGATGGCGTCGCGCACGATGATCTGCGACGCCGCGACCTCCTCGCCGGTCAGCGCATGGTCGGCGGTGAAGTCGAAGCGCAGCCGATCGGGCGCCACCAGCGAACCCTTCTGATCGACCGCGCCGCCGAGCGTCTCGCGCAGCGCGAGGTTGAGCAGGTGCGTCGCCGTGTGATTCCGCGCGATCGCCTGCCGGCGCGGGTCGTCCACGCGGCACTCGACGGTGTCGCCGACGCGGAACTCGCCCTTCTTCAGGCGCACCAGGTGCAGCACATATCCCGCGACGAACTGCGTGTCCTCGATGACGCCCTCACCCGGATCACCGATGTTGCTCGCGCTCGATCGCGTCTCCTTTGTCACGCGCATGCGGCCCGTGTCGCCCACCTGCCCGCCCATCTCGGCGTAGCAGTTGGTCTTGTCGAGGATGATCGCGACGCGGTCCGTCGGCTTCATGCGGCTGGCGACGGCGTGCTCATCGAAGTCCGTGCCGTTCCAGATCGCGCGCACCGTGCCGAGCGTCGGCCTGGGGTCGAACTTCGCCGCGTCATCCGTCGGCTTCACGCCGAGCTTCTGCAGGCTGGCGACGGCATCGGTCGGCAATGTGGCGACGGTGTCGCCCGCGCCCTTGCCTCCGCCCGCGCGGCTGCGCTCGCGAGCCTCCTCCATCAGGCGCTGAAAGCCCGCCACATCCACCGTCAGCCCCCGCTCCTCGGCCATCACCTGTGTGAGGTCGATGGGGAAGCCGTAGGTGTCGTGGAGTTGGAAGGCGATGTCCGCGGGAATGGCGCCGGCTGTCGCCGCGGCGTCAAAGTGCTCGATCCCCCGATCGATCGTTCGCCCGAACGCCTCCTCCTCGCGGCGGATGATGTCCGCCACGCGCTGCGGGTTCTTCTTCAGCTCCGGGAAGAACTCGCCCATCTCGCGGATGACGACGGGCACGATGTCGGCGAGGAACGGCCCGCTCGCGCCGAGCGTCTGGCGCCCGTGGCGCACGGCGCGGCGGAGGATGCGCCGCAGCACATACCCGCGCCCATCGTTCGAGGGCTCCGCGCCATCCGTGATCGCGAAGGTCAGCGTGCGGATGTGATCGGCGATTACGCGATACGCGATGTCCGCCGGCAGGTCGAGGCGCCCGGAGTAGGCCGGCGCGCCGGTGACGGCCTGGATCTTCTCGAAGAGCGGCGTGAAGAGGTCGGTGTCGTAGTTGCTCGTCTTGCCCTGCAGCACGCGGCAGATGCGCTCGAGACCCATGCCCGTGTCGACATGCTTTGCGGGCAGGGGCTTGAGCGCGCCCGGCTGGCGGTCGAACTGGATGAACACGAGGTTCCAGACCTCGATGACCGAGTCGTCATCCATGTTGACGAGCATCGAGGCGTCGCGCCCGCCGATCCGGTCG
>JBICHM010000243.1:0-3527 GCA_043101835.1 Phycisphaerales bacterium
CGCGACGAGCGACGGCCGGCGCTCGAGCACCCATGAAACCAGGGCGCGATGCGCCGCGTCGCGCCCATCGGTTCCGCCGGGCAGGTCCGCAGCGCAGCGCAGGTTCTCGATCACCAGCGCACCGCCATCCTCCCTCGCGGCGGCGATCCACGTTGCGCGTCCCGCCCGGGCCGCGCCGGAGAAATCCACGCCAAGAACCGCCGCCTTGCTCACGCGCGTGTCGCGGCGCCGTCGAACGCGCCGACCAGCGCTGGCCCAGTCAGCTCGCCTCGCAGCGTCGTCACCGCCTGGCCCTCGAGGCGCACGCGCTCGCCCTGCACCGCCACGCGCAGCACGCCGGAGCGCGCCGACACCTGGTGGGCGAGCAACTCGTCCCTGCCGAGAATGTCGGCCCAGTAGGGGGCGAGCGCGCAGTGCGCGGAGCCGCAGACCGGGTCCTCATCGATGCCCGCCGGCCCGGCGAAGAAGCGGCTGACGAAGTCAAACCGTTCGTCGTCGCTGCGCGCCGTCACGACGATGCCGTGCGTCCCCTGCATGCGCCGGATGAACGCGAGGTCGGGGGCGCACGCGCGCACCGCCGCCTCGCTCTCGAGTTCGACGATGTGCTTCTTCGAGCCGAACCCGACGCGCAGCACGCGCTGACCGAGCGCCTCGGCCGCGCCCTGCGGCAACGCCGCGGGCTCGGGCGCCTGGTTGGGCATGTCCATCGCGATCCACCCGGCATCGCCGAGCGTGCAGATGAGTTCGCCGCTGAGGGTGTGAAAGCGCGCGGCCTGCTTGGCGTCCCTCCACCCGGCTTCCCACAGCGCGTGGGCGCTCGCGAGCGTCGCGTGGCCGCACAGTTCGACCTCGTAGGCCGGCGTGAACCAGCGCAGGTCTAAGCCGTCGCCCGTCGCGCGCCGCACCACGAACGCCGTCTCCGACAGGTTCATCTCGCGCGCGACCGACTGCATCCACGCACCGTCCGCCGGTTCGGGCAACAGGCACACGGCCGCGGGATTGCCGGCGAAGGCGCGATCGGTGAAGGCGTCGACCTGCAGCAGGGGGACGGTCATCGCGTGCGTCTCCTCGCGCTCACCGTCTCGCCGGCGTCGGGATCGACACCGGGCTGCGGTAGCCGTCGGCATCGTAGGCCCGCACGCCGAAGAGCCAGTTGTCCTTGGAGAGGTCCACCGTCGCCTCGCTGGCGAGGCCGACATCCTGCACGAACTCCCACGTCGGGCGCGTCGTTGCGCGCACCAGGATCTCGTACCCAGCTACATCCGGCTCCGGCGACTGGTCCCAGCGCAGCGTGGTGTCGTTCGAGAGCGACGCGGTGATGATCCGCGCATTCGGCGGCTCGCTCGGCGCGTTCGCCAGGTGCGCGATCGCGGCGAGGTTGAGGCGCGTCACATTCGCGAGATACTCGGCGTCCACATGCTCGGGCAGATCGCCATAGGCGACGCCGCCTTCGGTGCGGAGGTCCTGGTGCTGGCGGGTGTAGTCCTCATACACCTCGCTGAAGCGCACAGCGGCGAACCCCTGCTCGTTGAAGGCCGTGTGGTCGCCGCCGCGCAGGAAGCGATCAGGCCGAAAGATCAGCATCGGCGCCACACCCAGATCGTGCCACGCGCCGACCTCCGAGATGTAGCGCGCCAGGTTGCGGCTGGGCGAGTCGTTCTCCCCGCCGAGCGCACGGATGCGGGACGCGTCGTCCTCGTCGCGCGCCGCCGGCAACCCCTCGCTGAAGACGCGAACGAGGTGTCGCGCCTCGCGCCCGCCCGGGCCCGTCGGATCGCCGACGATGTCGTTCGAGAGCACGGCGCGAATGTCCACGCCGCGCGCCCTCGCCTCTTCCGCGTGCGCCCGGGCGCCATAGAGGCCTTGTTCCTCGGCCGCGGTCGCCATGAAGACGATCGTCGCGTCGAAGGAGTGCTGCGCCATAATGCGCGCGGCTTCCATCACCACCGCCACGCCGCTGGCGTCGTCGTTGGCGCCGGGGGCGTCGCTGTCGCCGTCGAGGGTCCCGCTCGCGCGGCTGTCGTAGTGGCCGATCAGGTAGTAGTGCCGGTCGCGCGCTTCGGGCATCGACCCCGGCAGCACCGCGACCACGTTCACGATCTTCGTCGGTCGCGGGAGGCGCCGCCCATCGGGTTCGAGCATGTGCTCATCGAACATCACGATCAGGCCGGAGCCGCCGGCCTGCTCGCCCTCGTAGTCCATGCGTTCGAACTCGGCGCCGATCCACCGCCACGCCGCGCCCACGCCGCGCGTGTTGCTCTCTGTGTCGCTGAAGGTGTGACGCGTCCCGAAGGCCGCGAGCGAGGCGACATACCCGATCGACCGGGCCGGATCGACGGCCGCGAGCATCCGGTCGACCTCGCGAGGCGCCGGCGCATCAGGCCGGGTCGGGTCATCCATCGCCGCGCGCCGGGACGCGCAACCAGCCGTTGCAAGCAGAGATGCGCCGCCCAGAATGGCGGCGCACGACCAGAAGTAACTCGTGCCCATGCGGGTGAGGATACCCGTTCCTGCGTCCTGTCCGCCCGGCGCCGGCGCAGGCTGATCCCTTGCGCTGCCACCGGCCGATCTTCATTGCGGAGGCTCGCACAACGAGGTCGGCGCGCCCGTGGGCCCGCCGGAGAAAGGAAGCTTCGATGCACAACGACGCCCAGCGGCGCACCATTCAAGAGTTCATCTCCTTCCGCTTCATGGTCACGCCCGTCTTCATCCAGATCATCTGGCTGATCGGCTCAGCACTCATCGTGCTCGGCGGGCTGGTGAGCCTCTTTGTCTCAGGCGACGCGATGACGATCATCGGGGGCCTGCTCATCGGCCTGCCCGTCTCCCTGCTGCTCTGGCGCGTCTACTGCGAACTGGTCATCCTGCTCTTCCGCATCCACGACGCCATCGTCGAAACCAAGGGCGGGTCGGGCGCGTCCACCTCAGCGTCTGCCGCCGGCGAATGACCCCATTGCGCTGATCGCGCGCGGGCGTACACTGCGCCCATGGCGACACGGAAGTCAGCCCCGGACGACCTCAGCGGCACGCGCGTGACGCTCATGGGCCTCGGCCGCTTCGGCGGCGGGCTCGGCGCTGCGCGATGGCTCGTCAGCCAGGGCGCCGATGTGCGCATCACCGACATGGCCGGCGAGGAAGCACTTGCCGGCCCGCTCGAGCAGCTGCGCGATCTCATCGACGCCGGCGCCGTCTCCCTCCGCCTCGGCGGGCACAATGTCGCCGACTTCACCGACACCGACCTGGTCGTCGCCAACCCGGCCGTGCCGAAGCCGTGGGAGAACCGCTTCCTCCGGGCGGCCGAAGCGGCGGGCGTGAAGATCACCACCGAGATCCGCCTCCTCGTCGAGCGCCTGCCGAGCCGCGACCGCACCATCGGCGTCACCGGGACCGCCGGCAAGAGCACGACGACGGCGATGATCGCCCACATCCTGAAGAAGTCGCTGCCCGAGCGCGAGCCCGACGCGCGCGTCTGGCTCGGCGGCAACATCGGCGGCTCGCGGCTGGCGAGCCTCGACGAGAGATCGGAA
>JBICHM010000244.1:0-3381 GCA_043101835.1 Phycisphaerales bacterium
TCACCACCCGAGCGCAGATGTTGTCGAGGGCCGAGTGTGACCGGTCATGCTGATCCCGGAAATCGAACGGCCAGCGTTTCGCGGTCGCCCCGAGACTCCGGGGTCATCGAGAGGAAGCTCTCCGGAATCAAGGTGAGACGGAACCCCGGAGGCGAGCGAGGTCAAGAAACCGGCCCGAGGCCCGTCGAGGCGAGCGGGACGAGTCTGCTGGTCGCCGAATTCTGGAATTGAAAAGCGCCGGGGGGCAGCAAGTGGTGTGAAAAAAGAAGCGCTACCCCCCGGCGCCCGGAACTGTTCGTGCGCATACCTCGACCGACCCCGCCCACGCAAACAAAAGGGCGGAACGATCATCGCGCGATACGTGCGCACGCTGGAGCAGCACCAAGAAGCGCTCAGGAAGCCCGATCGCGTGAGGCCGGAGCGCTGCGCGAGGTGCAAGGTCGCCGGGCTGCACGTCCACGAGAGGCGGTCTCGCGTGCTCGCAGGAGAGGTCGACGGGGCGCCGGCGATCGAGATCCTGATCTTCCGATGCGACAGGCGAGACGAGTGCGGCGCGATCTGGCGGATGCTGCCGCACTTCATGGCGCGGCACCTGTGGCGCCGGTGGACGATCGTCGGGCTCGTCGTTGCGAAGCAACCCCGACACCGGGTGCCACGACGGACCCAGCAGCGCTGGAGAAGTCGGCTGAGCTGTGCGGCAGCCGTCCTCGTGGCACTGCTCGGTCACGCTCCGAGCGTCGATTGGCGCGGCGTGGCGGCCCGCGTGGGGGTCGACGCGACCCGTCTCGAGCTCGTGCAAGCCGCCGGCGGTCCGAGCTGGCTCGACGAGATCGCCTACGTCGTCGACCGACTCACTCCGGGAGTGCGCGTGATGTGAGCCGCGAACACGGGAGTCGAGAGCGCTCGACGAGGCACTGCGGCGAAACCACCCAGAGTGGCGTCGGGGCTTCGGTATCGACACCCCATGAACCACGACGAGCGACGAAAGATCGCGCTGTGGCGGTACTCGATTCTCGGACCGCTGGTGAGCGCACGCCTCGAGTACGGCGACCGCCGCGAGCACTTCCTGCACGCGGCACAGCGACTCTACGACCATCCCCTCAGTGAGAAGAAGCTCCGCGTGTCACCGCGGACGATCGAGGACTGGTACTACGCGTACCTGGCCCGTGGCGTCGAGGGCCTCGAGCCACAGTCACGCAGCGATGCGAAGCAAAGTCGGGCTCTCTCGGCCGACATCGAGGCCTTGCTCGTGCGTGCCAAGCGACAGCGACCACGTCGATCGGTGCGCCAGCTGATCCGGATCTTGGTCCGAGCCGGGAAGGTCGCGCCCAATGAGCTGTCGACGGCGACGGTCTACCGGGCCTTGCGGCGCGCCGGCCTACCAACGCATCGACCGAGGGCCCACGCAGACAAAGAACGGCGGGCCTTTCTGCCCGAGCACGCAGGCGACCTGTGGGTCGGCGACGTGATGCACACGCCTCGTGTCCGACGTGACGGCCGCATGCGAAAGACCTACCTCATCAGCATCATCGATGCCGCGACTCGCTATCTGGTCGGCTCCAGCTTTCGACTGGGCGAGACTGCTGTCGACCATGAGGCCGTCCTCAAACAGACGCTGCGCGTGCACGGGCGCCCGCGGACCTACTACGTCGACCGAGGAGCCGCGTACATCAGCGGATCGCTTCGGGCAATCTGCGCCGACCTCGGCATCCATCTCACGCTCACCGAGCGGCGCGACGCCGAGGCGAAAGGGTCGATCGAGCGATGGCATCGCACGTGGCGTGCCGAGGTCGGCATCGAGCTCGAAGGCGAGACCTTCGACTTCGACCACCTCAAAGCGGTCCACGCCGCTTGGCTGGCTCGCGAGTACCACGCTCGGCGGCACGGCACGACCAGCCGAGCGCCGCGAGAACACTTCCTCGCCGAGGTCGCGGCCGGACACGTGCGGCCGCTCCCTCGGGGCGTCGACCTCGACGCGGTCTTCTGGCATCGAGCCCAACGCACCGTCCGGAAGGACAACACCGTCTCGTTCGGTGGCCTCCGACTCGAGCTCGTCCTCGCCGGCATGGCGGGTCGCAAGGTCGAGCTACGCTTCGACCCGACCGACGACCAGAGCGCGCCGAAAGTGTACGTCGACGGCGTCTTCGTCTGTGACACGCGCAAGCTCGACCTGCACGCCAATGCCCGCCGCAAACGCAAGCGTGTCGAAGATGCACCGGCCCACGCGCCTCTCTCTCGCACCGAGCTCGACCCGCTCGGTGACCTACTCGCCGAGCACTACGGCACCGACTTCGATCCGAGCACCGACGAGGGGGAGGACCGATGACCGCCTACCGTCACCGTTTCGGCCTCGCGCACGACCCTATCCCTCGCGACGCATCCGGCAAGACGTGCTTCATCGACACCGAGGACTTCAACAGGATCAGCCGGGTCTTTCACTGGCTCACCGCCGAGCCGGGCCTCGGCGTGCTCACCGGCGAAGCCGGCCTCGGCAAGACGACGATCATGCGCCACCTGTGCGACCAGCTCTCCGCACCCGAGCATCGCGTCCTCTATCTGTGCGACACGGCCATCACGCCGGCTTCTGTGTACCGCAACCTGGCTGCCGAGCTCGGGCTCGTCCCCAAGTATCGCCGGGATGCCCTGTGGCGCCAGCTCAAAGCCGAGATCCGCAAGCTCGTCGACGTCCACAGCGTCGTGCCGATCCTCGTCCTCGACGAGGCCCAGCATCTGTCCGACGACTTCCTGCACGACCTCGCTGGCTTCTTGAACTACGCCTTTGATCGGCAGGACCTGCTGACGGTCTGGCTCGTCGGCCTACCGTCGCTCCGAACTCGTCTCGACCTCGCCATTCATAGCGCCCTGCGTAGCCGCGTCGTCTCACCCAACCGCCTGCGACCGAGGACTCGTGAAGAGCTCTTCGCGATGATTCGTCACGGGCTGCGCATCGCCGGGGCCACCGAGAAGATCGTGGCCGAACCCGCCCTCGAGGTCTTCTACCGCGTCAGCCGCGGCGTACCGCGGACAACCTCTCACCTACTCCGCACCTCCCTCATGCTCGCCCACGATCGCGACCAGAGCTTCATCGACGAGACCACGGCCCTCGACGCCTGCGACGAGCTCGAGCTCACGCGCCCACGGCAAGATCTGGACCAGCCTGCTCGAATGCCTTCACGAAAACCCCGGAAATAACCTGCAACACAGTCCACGGATCAGCGTGAACCATTACAGGGACGAGCCCAGCTGTGGACGCCGTGGGGTGAGGGCATTCGCAGCCCGGTCGACAGCAAGCCCGGACTGGCGGTGTATCGGGTGTGGATCGAAGGCGGAGCCTCGGACGTCGCGACCGAGATCACGACGGGCCTGTGGGAAGCGACCTAT
>JBICHM010000245.1:0-4542 GCA_043101835.1 Phycisphaerales bacterium
TTCCGCTTCGGGCGGTCGCCGCTCTCGCCGTCGCTCCCGCCCTCCGACGCCTTCTGCGCCGGCGAAAAGCAGGGCGTCGAGGCGTCCGGCGCCGATTCTGCCGAGCAGAGCGCCGATGCGCCGGAGCAGAAGGCGTCGGAGGGCGGGAGCGACGGCGAGAGCGGCGACCGCCCGAAGCGGAAGCGCAAGCGTCGGCGCCGTCGCAAGGGTGGCGCCGACCGCGACGAGCGCGCGGCGCAGCACGAGTCGAAGTACGACGACGCCGACGATGACGAGGAACTCGTCGAGCCGGCGCCGCGCCGCGCCGACAAGCCCGAGGCCGACAACGACGAGCCCCACGAGGAGTGGGACGCGGACGAGGCGTTCGAGGCTGACGAGATCTTCGCCGGCGTGTCATTCAAGAGCCTCGGGCTGCGCAACAGCGTGTTGCGCGGCGTCCACGCCGCGGGCTACCGGCGCCCGACGCACATTCAGGCCCAACTAATCCCGATGGTGCTCTCGGGCAAGGACGTCCTCGGTCAGGCGCGCACCGGCGCCGGCAAGACGGCCTCCTTCGGCCTCCCGATGCTCCACATGGCCGAGCGCGGCGAGGCATTCCAGGCCGTCGTGCTCTGCCCGACGCGTGAGCTGGCCATCCAGATCACGGCGGAGATCGAGGAACTCAGCGCGTTCACGCCGATCCACGCCGCGGCCGTCTACGGTGGGCAGCCGATCCCCATCCAGGTGCGCAAGCTGCAGCAGGGGCCGGAGATCATCGTGGCGACGCCGGGTCGCCTGATGGATCTCTACGAACACCGCCACCTGCACTTCCGCAATGTGCGCCAGATCGTCCTCGACGAGGTCGATCGGATGCTCGACATCGGCTTCCGTGACGACATCAAGAAGATCCTCAAGAACATCCAGACCGAGCACCAGACGGTGTTCGTGTCGGCGACGATCAGCGAGGAGATCGAGGCGCTCGGCCGGTCGTTCATGGACGACCCCGAGAAGATCGTCACGACCGCCGGTTCGCTGACGGTGAACACCGTCGAGCAGCACTACCTCCCGGTGCAGCGGTGGGACAAGAAGCGACTGCTGCTCCACCTGCTTACGCACGAGGATCCAGCGCTCACGCTTGTCTTCTGCCGCACGAAGCGCATGGTGGACGACCTGACGAAGTACCTGCGCGACAAGAAGGTGAATGCGCAGGCGATTCACGGCGACATGCCCCAGGGCAAGCGCAACAGCGTGATGAAGCGCATGCGCGCCGGCGAACTCGGCGTGCTCGTCGCCAGCGACCTCGCGGCCCGCGGCCTCGATGTCGAGGGCATCAGCCATGTCGTGAACTACGACCTGCCCGAAGACCCCGAGATCTATGTGCACCGCATCGGGCGCACCGCGCGCGCCGGGCGCCAGGGCGTCGCGTGGTCGTTCGTCAGCCCGATCGAGGGCGAGTTGCTCACGAACATCGAGATGCTGGCGAACATCCACATCCCTGCGCTCGAGTACCCGGACTTTGAGCCCGGCGAGCCACCCCGCCAGATCCGCGAGGAGCAGGAGCGCAAGGAGAAGACGCTCGAGCGGATGCGCTCGATCTCCCGCGCCAAGGGCCCCGAGGTGCCGGCGAAGCCCGAGAAGGTCGATCCGGCCGCCTTCCCCGACGGCCTGGTGCCCACCAAGCTGCCGCCGAAGCGCCTGGGCGGACGCGTCAACACGGCGCGCGCCATGAAGCAGCAGATGAAGCAGCCCCCGAAGGACGCGGACTGACCGGCGCAGGCGTCCGAGAATCAGGATCATGCATCGAGGGCGAACCACCGGGTTCGCCCTCGCCTTTTGCGCAGCCCGGGGTAGTTTGCACTCGTGGAGCAGCGCATCGAGAACGGATGGCTTGATCGACTCCGTGCGGACTGGGAACGCACGCGGGCGCGCTGGTCGCGCACCTTCGCCGATCGCGCCGCGCCCTGCTTCGCCTGCGGCTACGACCTTCGCGGCACGCCCGCCGCCCGACGCTGCACCGAGTGCGGCGACACCATCAACTGGACGCCCGGGCTCCTGCGCGACGGGCGCTGTCACCTGCTGCTGGTTCTTGCGATCGGCGCTTCGGCGATGCTCGTGCGCCTCGGCGCCCTGCGCGTCGAGCGCCTGTGGGACGCCAGCGCCCGGGCCGGGGCCGAGCTGGGCATCCCCGTTCGCGCCCACCAGCTGGTGATGATCGACGGCGTGGCCTTTCTCGTGCAGATGGCGATCACCGCGTGCGCGCTCGCGCTGGCGGTGCACCGCACGCGCGACCCCCGCCACGCCGCGGTCCGGTTCTGCGCCGTCACGCTGCTGATGTGCCTGTACTGGAGCGTCGCCCCCACGGCGTACCGCTGGGCATAGGGGCGTCCGGGTTCCGCCGGGGGTGGATGTCCCCGGGGCCGACCCCGCATCCTGAAGCGCAGGGCTGGTTTTTGGCTGGAGACCTCCCCTGTTCCCGGTACACTGCGCGTGAGGGAATGGGAAGACACGGCTCCGCGAACCTGTTTCGCTACGAGATGGCGTACCGCCGGGAGATCGTGCGCGCACGCTCCACGGCCAAGCGCATCGAGCCCAAGTGCCACCACTGCGGGTACAGCCTCAGGCGCCTCCATGGCGCTGATGTCTGCCCCGAGTGCGGTGCGCGCATCGAGTGGCGCCCCGCCTGGTGGCGCGACGGACGCTTCCCGATCTGGCTCGTCGGCGCCGTTGGCCTGCTGCCCGTCGGCGCGATCGTTGCCTGGGAGTTCCTCGGCGCCCGAATCGCCGGCGCGAGCGCGCCCGCGTGGACGCTGCCCGTCGGCGTCGCCGGCTGCCTGCTTGCGACGCTGATCGGCCTGCCCGTCGCGCGCTCCCGCGCACACCGCCTCTTCAACCGACGCCTGCGCACGCTGCTGTTCTTCGGCGTGGTGCTCTACGGCGTCGGGCTAGTGGAGATGACGCTGCGGCTGGGGTGAGGGGCGATTCGGCTGCTACGGATCGCGCGGCAGCGGCGTCATGCGAATCCGATCGGATTCGATCACGCTGAATGCGCCATCCCAATCGTCGCGAGACAAGAGCGCCTTCACAACTCGATCAGCGAGCAGGTCTGGCTGCATCATCGGCATTCGGATGAGGATTATGCCCGGCGCACGCGAGGCTCCGAGTCCGAAGACCATCGCGCCGAAGTCCTTGTCGAAGGTCAGGATGACTCGTGACTCAGATGCGGCAATGTGGATTACCTGCTCGTCAGTTGCGCCGGGTGATCGATCCCGAACAGAATCGATATCGATTGCGGCGGTGCGACACTTCGCGATCGTTGAAGCCGGGATGTTCTCGTCAGCGAGCAACCGCGCCATGCGCTACGCCGTGAGCGGGTAGACGCGGTCGTCCGACAGCCGGTCGGAGGCATAGGCCAGGCACGCCAGCACATGTTCCTTCGTCAGTCCGGCGTGCTCGGCCACCACCTGTTCGATCGTCCAGCCCGACGCCAGCAGAGCGATGACATGCTCCACCGCCAGCCGGGTGCCTTTCACGATGGGCTTGCCCGCGAGGATCTTCGGATCGGTCACGATGTGCGTGCGCCAGTCCACAGGTGGTGCTCCTTGCGGAAGGATATCCGCAATCCGGCGACAAGGATAGACTCAACCCATGCGTTCCCGCTTCCGCCGCTTCACCGATGGTCTGGCGAGTTGGCTCTGGCCGCGGCGGCCTCGCGGAGTGGGTCGTGTGCTGCGTGTGGCGCGCAAGTGGCGGCGCAAGCACCCGCCGCGCTGCTACCGCTGCGGCTTCGATCTCACCGGATCGCGCCACCTCGACACCTGCCCGGAATGCGGGCGCGCCTGTGAGTGGGGGGCGCACTGGACGCGGGATGGGCGGTGGACCGTCGCGCTGCTCGTGTCCGCCGCTGCCGCAGGCCCGCTGGTGGCGTTGGCCGGATTTGCGGTGGTGATTCTTGTTGAACGCATCGGAATTATCTCGCCGGCGCCATCGCTGCCGTTTGTGGCAGTGTTTGTTGGCGCTGCGGTAGGTCTACCAGCTGGGGTCTGTTCTGCCGTCGGCGCAGGCGTCCGCACCCGTTCCTATCGCGCGTACTGGCGTCGAACTGCAGCGACAGAATGGGCGTTCTGGGGGTCGCTCATTCTGCTTTGGCTCGGATGGCAACTGCTCGCTGCAGCATCGCCGTCCAACTGATACCTACCCCTTCACTCCCGCCATCGACGCCGGCAGCGCCAACATCCGATCGAGCGCGAGCACCGCATCGGCGCGCGCGTCGGGGTGCACCTGCACGCGGTTGACGACCTTGCCCTGGGCGAGGTTGTCGAGCGACCAGAGCAGGTGGGCCTGGTCGATGCGGTACATCGTGGTGCAGAGGCACTGGCAGTCGCTGAGGATGCGCACATGCACGCCGCGGCTAAACGCGGCCTTCGCCAGACGGTTCACCAGGTGCACCTCGGTGCCGATCGCCCACTTCGTGCCGGGCGCGGCCTGCTCGACGGTGCGGATGATGTACTCGGTGCTGCCGGCGAGGTCGGCCTTGTCCACGACCTCCTTGCTGCACTCGGGGTG
>JBICHM010000246.1:0-4838 GCA_043101835.1 Phycisphaerales bacterium
CGTGTGCTCTTCCGATCTGCCATCCACCACGCCGTCGCCGTTCAGGTCAAAGGGGTTGGCCACCGCCAGCGTGAAGGGGGCGTCCGCGCCCAGCGGCGGCAGCGTGTTCGCAGCGCCGCCGGTCGCCGCGGCTTCGAGGTAGTACTCGATCGTCGCCCCCACCGGCGCGCCCGGCAGGTCCGCCTCATAGAGGTCGCCCGCCAGCGCGCCCATCGGGATCGGCTGGAAGGCGCCGCCCGGCGTCGTCCGCGCGTAGAGCGTCACCGAGGAAGCATCGACACTCGAGAACGCCACGAGCGGGTAGATCCGCGCCGTCAGCGTCGTCGGCGTGTCCGCCTCCACTTCGCTCGGCAGGCTTGTCAGCACACGGATGTCCGTGCTGCGCAGCGTCATATCCGCCAGCAGCAGTGCGCCGGGGAAGAACTCCTCGCAGGTGGGTCGGATCTGATCGGCCGGCGGCGCGAACCCGCCCTGGAAGCTCGACTCCGGACGCAACTCAAATGTCCAGGCGAGCAGTGTCTGCTCCTCGTAGTGCCAGTCCGGCGCATCACCGGCTGCAACGTAGAGCGCCGCGCCCGCCGGGCCATGGAAGTACTCGTGCCCGTGCACCGAGGCCACCGCCTCCTGCAGGTCCGCCGACAGCCCGTCGAAGGTCTTGTCATCGGGGTGCGGCGCCACGGAGGTGTTGTACCCGGGCGGCGACAGAATCAACTCCCCGTAGGTGTGGATGTCGATCATCGCGCCGAGTTCGGGATGCGCGATGACGAAGTCGCGAATCGCCGCCGTCTCCGGCTCACTGAAGGGCCCTGTGCCGCGATACAGGTCGCTGCTGTAGGACCCGCTCGAGCCCGAGCCGCCCCATCCCGTTCCCCAGTTCCGATTCAGATCGACGCCCTCGAACGAGCCCGGGTTGTTCCGCCGGTTCTTCCGCCAGAAACGGTTATTGCTCGACGCCCAGGAGTACGCATACCCGTCGGGGTTCGCGACGGGGATGATGTAGAGGTCCACCGCATCCACGAGGCGCTGCACCTCCGGATCAGTGTCGTAATCCGTGACCAGACGCTCGGCGAGGTAGGTCGCCGTCATGGGCGCAATCCACTCCCGCGCGTGCTGCGTCGCAAAGAAGAGCGCCGCGGGCTTGCCCGATCCCGGCGCGCCGATCCGCAGGGCATCGATGTTCCGCCCCTCGATCGACTGCCCGATCGTGATTCGCGTCGCCAGATCGGGGCGCAGCGTCACGATCGCGTCCATCTGGTCGCTGATCGCGGCGGGGGGCTGGAAGTTGTCGTAGAACGTCCCGACGCGAAGGGCGATACTCTCGCGCTCCGCATCCACGATCGCCTGCAGGTCGGGAATCACCACCTCGAAGTCGATCCCGCTCGCCTCGAGCGCCGCCCGGTTCGCCGCGGGAATCCGGAAATCTCCCGAACCCACGCCCACGCGATGGGACCACGGATCCGGCGAGATCTCGAGCATCAGCGCGACCTCGTCGGGCGAATCGAGCAGGGCGCGCACGACGATGTCGCCCGCGAAGGGCGCCTTCTCGGTCGGCTGCGCAGCGGCGACGGTGGATGAGGCCAAGGCGACCCACGCGGCGGCGACGCCGAGCGTGAGCCCCGAGGCACGGCTGGGGCGTGATCTCTGCATAACTCTCCTGCTCCCAAGTAAACACCCATGCCCCCGCCAACGCAACGCTCGACCGGGAAATCCCCTGTTCCGTCTGCGCCGTCTGTTCGGTGTGTGCACGGCGTCGCCGTTTGGCGTCGGTTCGCATGGCTACGATGAGCCCATGTCCGGCACGCAGGAACAGACGGCGCGGTCGCCGACGGCGGCGAACCGCTTATGCCTCGACTATCGGGCCGAAGCCGAGCGCCTCGGCCCGCCAGTCGTCCCGATCATCGATGTCCACTCGCACATCAACGGGACGAAGGCCAGTGTGATCTTTAGGGACGTCGCCGAGCGCTTCGGCGTCGAGCGCATCTACTCGATGACGCGCCTGCAGGAGGCGCCCATCGTCCGCGACGTGCTCGGCGAGAAGATCCGCTTCATCGCCGTGCCCAACTTCATGGACCACCAGAACGGACGCGCGTTCTGCGAAGGCTACCTCGACGACATTAGCGCGTTCCACGACCTCGGCGCGCGCATCGTGAAGTTCTGGGTCGCGCCGCGCAGCCGCGACATCGGCAGGGAGATCGGCGATCCCACGCTCCTCTCGCTTGATCACCCGTGGCGCATCAAGGCGATGGAGCTCGCCGAAGAACTCGGCATGATGTACATGGTCCACGTCGCCGACCCCGACACCTGGTTCGCGACCAAGTACACCGACGCTTCCTTCTACGGCACCAAGCGCTCGCAGTACGAGGCGCTCGAGTCCGCCCTCGAGCGCTTCCGGTCGCCGTGGATCGCCGCCCACATGGGCGGATGGCCGGAAGACCTCGAGTTCCTCAGCGGCCTGCTCTCGCGACACGACCACCTCTACCTCGACACCTCCGCCACCAAGTGGATGGTGCGCGAGCTCAGCAAGCACACGCGCGAGGAGCTGCTCACCTTCCTCCGGCGCTGGGAGGGACGCATCCTTTTCGGCTCCGACATCGTCACCACCGACCAGCACCTCTCCGAGGCCGCCGCGCCCCGAGGCATGGGGCACCTGGCCTCCACGAAATCCGAGGCATTCGAGCTCTACGCCGGTCGCTACTGGGCCCTGCGCACCTTCTGGGAAACCGACTACGACGGCGAGTCCAACATCGCCGACCCCGACCTCGCCATGCTCGATCCCGAGCGCCACGACGCCATGTCGGCGCCGCGCCTCGCCGGCAAGGCCCTGCCGCCCGACCTGCTCCGGCAGATCTACCACGACAACGCCAGAGCGCTCCTCGACGCGTGGTACGGCCCCTGATCGCACCGGACGCCGGCGCGATACCCTGAGCGATTCGATGCCGGCTCTGACGGACCCACGCACCATCCTCCTGGCGATCCTCGCGCTCGGCGCGCTGGGCGCAGGGCTCTCCTACACCGTCGCGCTCGTGCGCGTCCGGCGCGCCGCGCGCAGCGTTCCCTCGCTTCTCGATTCGGCCGATGCGCCCGCGCCCCCCGGCGGCTGGCCGCGCGTCTGTGTCATCGTCCCGGCGCACAACGAGGCCGAGGTCATCGGCCGCCTCGCCGCCTCATTGCGCCGGCAGGACTACCCGAACCTCCGCGTTGTCTTTGCGCTCGACCGCTGCACCGACAACACCGAGCAGGTCGTCCGCGACGCCATCGGCGACGACGACCGATTCGAAGTCGTCGCCATCGACGCCTGCCCCGACGGGTGGTCCGGCAAGACCCACGCCGCGTGGAGCGGCGTCACCCGGTCGACCGGCGCTCGCGACGCCGACATGCTCCTCTTCACCGACGCCGACACCGCATTCGACCCGCGCTGCGTCCGCGCCTGCGTCGCGCAACTCCTCGCCGACGATCGCCACATGCTCAGCCTCCTGAGCACCCTCACCCACGACCGCTGGTTCGAACGCATCGTCCAGCCCGCTGTGTCCCTTGAACTGCTCCGCCAGAACCCCCTTGAGCGCGTCAATCGGCGCGAGAGTCCGCGTCACTTCGCCAACGGGCAGTTCATGCTCTTCCGGCGCGACGCGTATGAGCGCATCGGCGGTCACGAACGCGTCCGCGCCGCCGTCCTCGAAGACCTCGCCTTTGCGCGCGTCCTCGGCAAGGCGGGTATGCCCTTCGCCGTGCTCCCCGCCGACGGGCTCCTCCGCTGCCGCATGTACCGCTCGTGGGCGCAGTTTCGGCGCGGTTGGAAGCGGATCTTCACCGAAGCCGCCCGCCGTCGCGCCCCGTACCTCACTCGCGCCGCATGGGGGCTTCTCGCGACCGCCGTCGGCGCGCCCCTCGTCGCGCTCGGCGCAGCCATCGCCGGCGTCGCGGCCCTCCCGTCGTGGATCGGCTCGGTCGCGCTCGCGGCAGGCGCCTTCGGCATCGCGATGTGGGGCGCCACGCTCCAGCGCGTCTGGCGCATGCAGCAGGCGCCACGCTCCGGCCTGCCGCTCGCGCCCCTCGGCGGCCTGCTCGCCGCCGCCATCCTCTTTGGCGCCGCGCGCGACCTCCGGCGCGGCAAAGGCATCACCTGGGCCGGCATGACCTACGACACCGATCAGTGGCGCGACTTCGGCCTCGAAGACGCGCCCGACGTCCCCGACCCGGCGCGCGCGCACTCGCCCTAGACTGGCCCCCATGCGCATCCTGCTCACCAACGACGACGGGATCCGAGCCCCGGGCATCCGCGCGATGCACGACGCCCTGATCGACCTCGAAGGCCGCCACGACGGACCGCTCGGCGATGTCTTCACCGTCGCGCCCGCCACCGTGCAGTCGGCCACCAGCCACGGCGTCACGTTCCACGAGCCGCTCATGGTCGCCGAGACCCGCATCCACGACGCCATGCGCGGCGTCGCCGTCGACGGACGACCCGCCGACTGCGTCAAACTCGCCCTCTCCAACATCTGGACCGAACGCCACGGCGAGAACGCGCGACCCGACCTCGTCGTCAGCGGCATGAACGCCGGCGCCAACGTCGGCATCAACGTCATCTACTCCGGCACCGTCGCGGCCGCCCTCGAAGCCGCGTTCCTCGGTGTTCCTTCCATCGCCGTGAGCCTTCACCTGGGGCGGGGCCGTCCCCGCTTCGATATCGCGGCCCGCTGGGCCCGCGCCGCGATCGAGCGCGTCATCGAGGAGGGCCTCCCGAGCCCGCACGAGTGCATCAACATCAACATCCCGCGCGTGCAGGAGCCGGAGGAGAGCGGCAAGACCGGCGACCCGATCGCAGATCGGAAGAGCACACG
>JBICHM010000247.1:0-3348 GCA_043101835.1 Phycisphaerales bacterium
TTCCGATCTCTCGATCAAGGAGCGCCTCGGCGCCAACCCGATCGCGGTGCAGTACCCGATCGGCAAGGCCGACACGTTCGAGGGCATCATCGACCTCATCAAGATGAAGGCGTACTACTTCGACGCCTCCGAGCTGGGCGCGAAGGTTGAGGAGCGGGACATCCCCGACAACCTCCGCGAGACCGCTGAGCTGTGGCGCCACGAGCTTGTCGAGAAGGCCGCCGAGTGCGACGACAACCTCATGGAGAAGTACCTCGCCGACGAGGCGCCCAGCGATGATGAGATCATCGCGGCCCTCCGCAAGGGCACCATCGCGCGCGAGTGCTACCCGACATTCTGCGGCTCGGCGCTCAAGTACATCGGCGTGCAGCGCCTCATCAACGGCGTCATCCTGTTCCTGCCCTCGCCGAACGAGGTGCCCGAGGTTCGCGGCATCGATGTGAAGGACGAGGACAAGGCCCTGACCCGCCCGCACAAGGACACCGCGCCCCTCTCGGCGCTGGTCTTCAAGGTCGTCAGCGACATCCACGGCGATCTGACGTACACGCGCGTCTACTCGGGCAAGCTCAAGAAGGGCGAGCGTGTGAGCAACCCCAACACGGGGAAGAAGGAGATCGTCAGCCGCATCTTCGAGATGCACGCCAAGGAGCGCATCCCGCTCGAGGAGGCCGGCGCCGGCTCGATCGTCGCGGTCGTCGGCCTGAAGGACTCCGGCACGGGCGACACGCTGTGCGATCCGGATCAGCCGATCATCCTCGAGAAGATGACCTTCCCCGAGCCGGTCATCAGCATGTCGATCGAGCCCAAGACGGCCGACGATCGCCGCAAGCTGGGTGAGGCGCTCGTCACGATCAAGCGTGAGGACCCATCCTTCCGCGCCAAGTACGACGAGGAGACCGGGCAGACCATCATCGCCGGCATGGGCGAGCTGCACCTGGAGATCATCAAGAACAAACTCGTCCGCGACATGAAGATCAATGTCGAGGTCGGCCGCCCGCGTGTGTCGTACCGCGAGACGATCACCGGCTCGGCCACCGAGGTGCGCGGCCGCTTCGTCAAGCAGACCGGTGGTCGCGGTCAGTTCGGCGACTGCACCATCAACATCGAGCCCTACACCACCGAGCAGGCGGAGGAGGACGGGCTCAAGTTCGTCGAGAACGTCGCGTTCGAGAACAAGATTGTCGGCGGCTCGATCCCCAAGGAGTACATCCCGTCGGTCGAGTACGGCGTCCGCCAGACGGCGCTCGGCGGCGTGATGGCCGGCTACCAGCTGATCAACATCAAGGTCACGCTGGTTGACGGCTCCTACCACCCGGTGGACTCGTCGCAGGTCGCCTTCGAGCAGGCGGGCCGCCTCGCTCTCAATGAGGCGTGCCGCAAGGCCGGCATGACGCTCCTCGAGCCGATCATGAAGGTCGTGGTCATCACCCCCGAGGACTACTTCGGCTCGGTGACCGGCGACCTCTCGTCGCGGCGCGGCATGGTCGTCGGCACGGAGGAGCGCGGGAACACCAAGGTGATCACCGCCGAGGTGCCGCTCTCGGAGATGTTCGGCTACGTGACGACGCTCCGCAGCCTGACGCAGGGTCGCGCGAACTCCTCGATGGAGCCGCTGACCTACCGCCCGCTGCCCCCGAACCTCGCCAAGGAGGTCGCTGAGGCCGTCTGAGCCCGGCGCGACATCGCGAGCAACACCACGCCCCGGCCCGAGCGCCGGGGCGTTTTCGTTCCCGGCGTTCCCCGCGCCGCGTCCTGCGGGTACCCTCTCACGGAGACGCGAGGAGGCGCAGTGGTTCGACTGACCAAGATCTACACCCGTTCCGGCGACGCGGGGCAGACCGGGCTCGCCGACGGTTCTCGGATCAGCAAGCACGACCTGCGCGTGGCCGCCTACGGCGATGTGGACGAGGCCAACGGCGCGATCGGGCTGGCGGCGTGCGCCTGCGCCGATGACGACGCCGGGCGCGCCCTGCGCGCCGTGCTCGTGCGGATTCAGAATGAGCTCTTCGACGTCGGCGCCGATCTGGCGACCCCGCGCAAGCCGGCGGAGGCCGAGGGGCAGGCCCTGCGCGTCACCGAGCAGCAGGTGGCGCGTCTCGAACGCCTGATCGATGCGCACAACGAGGGGCTCGCGCCGCTGGAGTCGTTCGTGCTCCCCGGGGGCGGGGAGCTCGCGGCCCGCCTCCACATGGCGCGGACGATCACCCGGCGCGCCGAACGCAGCGCCTGCGCGCTCCGCGAGCGGGAGCCCGAACGCGTCGGGCCGACGCCCCTGGTGTACCTCAACCGCCTGAGCGACCTGCTCTTCGTCATGGCGCGAGTCGCCAACGACGGCGGACGTGCCGATGTGCTCTGGCGCCCCGGAGCGGGGCGTTCGGGCGATGATCCGAAATCGGACGGCCCGGAAGCCGACTGACACCCGTGTGCATGGGAACCACGAGGGGATGACCGCCACGTTCACAGCCGATTTCCGGCACGAGTTCGAAGCCGAACGACGGGAGTGGCTGCGCCGACGATTCCTGTGGTACACGGGCGTGATCGGCGGGCTGAGCGTCCTGAACATGCTCGGCGGCATCGCCACGTTCTTCTTCGACGATGAGATCGTCCGGTCGATCGCGCTGCCGACGCTGCTGCTCAACCTCGTGAGCGTCGCGCTCTATGTCGGGGCGTTCCTGTTCGCGCTGCGTCGGGGGGGCATGCTGTCGCGCGAGGCCTTTGTGCGCCTCGTGATTGCTCTGATCATCGCCTCCGGCCTCGTGCAGCTCGCGTCCACGCAGGTGAGTCTGCGCGTGGGGCAACAAGTGGCGGCGCGAGAGCGCGCCGAAGAGGCCGCGCCGGCGACCGATCCGGACGGCGACGCGCTGGCGGCGGAATCCCCGGCGGAGATGGCGTCCGATGCGAGCCCCGAGCTGGTCGATGTCGGTCCGGGTGTTCGCGTGACCGAGGGCACGCCGACGGGCTTTGCGGTCGGGCTGGGGTTCCTCGCGTCGGTGTGTTTCACCCACATTCTCGCATCGCTGTTCATTCCCTGGACGCCGCGCGAGTCCGTGGTTCCGCTCATCCCGCTGCTGCTCATCTACGCGCTGCTGGTGCTGTTCTTCTCCGGCTCGATCGGTCTGGGCGGGCGCGTGCTCGCGGTTGTCGTGGCGCCGGTGATCGGCGTGCCGGGCGTCGGGATCGCCTGGTGGCGCCACGGGCGCTTCCGCCAGCGCTTCCACTACCGAATGCTGCGTGGTCGGTACGGCGAGATGAAGCGCGAACTCGTCGACGCCCGGCGCATCCACGAGGCGCTCTTCCCGTCGCCACTGGACTCCGGACCCAGCCGGTTCGTCTACCGCTACGAGCCGA
>JBICHM010000248.1:0-7461 GCA_043101835.1 Phycisphaerales bacterium
CTCGTCGGGGGTGAGTGGCTGCATGGAATCGCCATCGGGCGATCCGGGGCGCGAGTGGACCTGGAGTTGTGAGGAATGCGCTCGGCGCGCGGCGGCCGGGGGGAACCCGGGTCCGGGAAAGCGTCGGGGTCGCCCCGTCTCAGGGGATGCTATTGCCTCACGTTTCTCGGGCCAGCCTCCTGGGCGGTGCGGATCTTCTCCATCGCTTCGCGCGCGTAGCCGGAAATGCGCGGATCGGCCGAGACGGCGAGGCGCTGGAGCGCGGGCAGGGCGTCAACCGAGATCGGCCCGAACTCTGGAAGCGCGCGGGTCGCCCAGACCTGCGCACCGTCGATGGCGAGGGCTCGGACGACGACATTCATGGCGTCGGCGGTAATCGGACGAAGGGCTTGCAGTGTGGAAATCGCGTTTGATGCGGCCCTTGGCTCCGTTCGGATTTGCTGCTCCAAGAGTTCGACGAGGCGCGGATGGTAGATCGCCGCGCGACGGAGCGCAGACCAGACGGGGTCGTCTGCGCGCACGCCGAGCCCGGCGGCGCGATCGAGGAGCGTCGGGAATGCGGATTCGTAGAGGGATGGCGCTATCGCGATGACGCCGAACTCTGTTGTCGCCATGTGCTCAACGAAATCGGCGAGGAGTTCCGGCTGCTCTGCCCAGCGGCGGAGCAGGTGCGACTGCAGCGCCAGATGACGGTTGACGATGCTGAAGACCGCGTGGAATACCGGCGCGCGTTCGTCCTCCTGGGACTCTGATACGAGTGCAAGGAGGCGATCGAGTGTAGCTTCGTCCGCTGGAGCACTCGCCGCGAGTGCATCGATCGCTTGCCGCCGGATGCCCTGTCGCTCACGCTGCTCGGCCAGCGCGAGCAGGGATTCGACAAACGGTCTGAAGTCGACGCGTGCCCGCGCGACCGTCTGGATCGCTTCCTCCTGCACCGGGCCACCTGCGAGTTGTTCAAGGAGCAGGCGCGCGCCTTCGTCGGAGATGGTTCCGGTGACGACCATCGCGAGCATCGCCGAAGCGGCGAAAGTGCGCGCGTGCGGGTCTGAGGCATCGTGGGCGCGGGCGATTGCCCATTCGGACAGCGGGACGTTGCGCTCGGGCGCCAGGAACGCCAGCGCTACGAACGGGCGATCGGGGTGCGCCAGGAGCATCGGCTCCTGGGTACGAACCCACTCAGGAATGCGATCTGCAAGCGCTGCGCCGGATTCCTCGTCAATCGCGCCGAAATCGATCGCCACGAGCGCCATCGCAGCGGCGGCCCACATCGCGGTGGGTGGATCGGCATCACGGATTGCCGACTTCAGCGCCGGCACGGCGTCGCGCCCGAGGTTCGTCGCGACTTCGTAATTCCAATCCGGCCGGACTTCGCTGACACGCGCGTGCCCGAGATGCGGGAGCGCAAGCGCGAGGATTTCAGCATCGATGTTGATGACCTGCAGCCACTCGATAATAAGCTCGCTCTCGAGCTCGTCGGGACGGACGGCGCGGAGAATGCGCACCAACTGCTCGCGCGTTGATCTCGAGCTCATGCAGACGCGCAGCATCTGGCGGCGCAAGCGGTCGTCGGCAGTGCTTGTGTATGCCTCCCACGCTGCCTGATGGAGGTTGGCGTTTCGTCCGAGTCGCCACGCGAGATTCCATGCGCCCGACTCGATGCGCGGGTCTGAATCACGCATCAGCGGCAGAATGGCAGGAAGGCGCAAATCGACGCCGAGCCCCCCCATTGCGCGCACCGCCTGAAGCGTGGTGAGGCCCACGAGCGCCTTGGCGGCGATCTCGGGATCGGGATCCTGCGCAAGATCGAACCAGAGGCGCTCGAACGCATCGGGCCCCAGCCCGTCAAATCCGCTCCGGCGCACTCTCGGATCGTCGCTGTCGAGGCATTCGAGTGCGAATGCCTGCGCGAGGACGGTGAGTTCGGCGTTCATCTCCGGGACGCGCGGCATCGCCTGCAGCGCGAAGGCGGTTCGGCGAAAGGCGTCCGACGTTCCCGCCCGGGCAGCGTTGAGCACGTTCGCGAAATGCTCCGGTGCGAGGGAGGGCAGCGCGAGATGGGGTTGGCGTTGATGGAGTTCTTCGGTGGCGAGCGACTCGATCACCAGCGGAGCGAGGTGGACGCTGAGTGCGGCGACCGTCCGGCGCAGATCCTGTCTTTGCTCAAGGGAGGTGGACTGGGCGCGCGGGAGCAGTCGCAACACGGCGTGCGCGCCGAGCGGGCCGGCTCGTTCGATGTCCGCGAGAACCGCGCGACGGGCGGCGTCGTCGGGGGCGTCGATCCAGCGTGAGACGAGGCGATCAACGGTCCACGGCGTCTCGGCGTGTGCGGCGTCGGGCACCGGCGGTGCGGCGCTCGCAACGCCATGCGCAGCCAGCGACAGGGCCAGCAGAAGTTGGCAGGCGGCACGGTGCATCAGGTGCATTTTGACGTCATGGGCTTGCCTTGAGCAATGATCCTGGCGCGAAACCGTCAATATTCACCTCTGGAGGTGGCTCGCCTGTCGTCCGAAGAGGCCGGCGTCGTATCGGGTTGGTCCGGGAAGGAGCGGCCCGGCGAGCATGGGTCGTCCCTCGCGCGCTGTGGCGCGCTCGCCCCCCGGAATCGGGACGGGGGGCCGGGTTCAGGGGGCGCGGGTGGCGGCCGATGCGGACGGAGCGACGGGGCATTCCGCCCCGGCTGGAGGAGACGGCCATGCGCAGAGCGATTGTTGGCGTGCTTGCGGCGGCGGCGGCGATGTGGTTTCCCGCGGCGCAGGCGGTGGAGGCGAGCAGCAACCCTGCGAAGGTGATCCTCGCGGCGATGCACAAGGCCTACCAGCAGGTGGGCGCGTACACGGACCGGGGCGAGTACCTGATCAAGATCGATACGCCCGACGGGGAGATCACGCGGCGCGGCGTCTTTGCGACGGCGTTCGGCGGCCCCGGGAAGCTGCGCTACCACCTGTGGCACACCGGTGATGACTCGGACGCGGGCGAGCGCCAGACGACAATGTGGCTCGACGGCGCGGTGGCGCACATGTGGACGACGCTGAACTCGTCGGACAGCGACGGCGTGACGCGGACGTTCGAGTCGCCTGACCAGGCGTACAAGGAATCGCGCTTCCAGGCCGGCGGGGTGGAGAACCCGGTGCCGATCTTCCTGTTGTCGCAGGAGAGCTTCACGATGGCGTACCAGCTGAAGTCGGTGCGCCTGGTGGGCGAGACGGAGGTCAACGGCGTGGCGTGCTGGAAGCTGGAGGGTCGGTTCTATTCCGGCGGCACGCTGAAGGTGACGGTGGGCAAGGAGGATGCGCTGCTGCGCCGCGTCGAGACGCGCGCGATGCCGCTGGGGCGGATCTCGCGCGGGTTGTACACCGAGGCGGAGGACACGCCGTTCGCGAACTCGCGCTGGCCGCAGCACGCGTCGATGGTGCACACGGTGATCGTGTTCAACCCCGAGGCGAATGTTCCTGTTGCGGCGGAGGCGCTGACCTTCACGCCGCCGTCGCCGAATGCGGTGGCGCAGGTTCGGCGCTGAGCCCGAGGCTGAACTCGGCAGACGTCATTCAGCCGCCTCCGAATCGCGCGCTCGAGTCGTGGTGGGCTCGTGCGGGTGATTCGGGGGCGGTTGTTGTGTTGCGGCGGCGCGCCGTTCGGCGCGGCGGAAGGCGATGTGGAGGGTGAAGAGGTAGTGGAGGTAGCCGACGGCGCAGGCGATTGCGCAGGCGGCGGTGAAATAGGCGGTGACCCATGCCCATGCGGTGGCGTGGGTCTGGAAGGAGACGACGTTGGCGCCGTCGTAGAACTCCTGCTCTGTCGTGATTGCCTGCACCGATCCGACGACGGCGCTCCAGAGGTCGTTGTCGTAGACGATCGCCTGGGCGCCGCCGAATGACCATGCGAGCGCGGGGAGGAGCCAGAAGGCGCGGAGCGCGGTGCGCGCGGCGGCGCTCGCCTGCATGTCGAGCGCGGCGCGGAGGGTGTGCCCGGCGGCGGGCCACCACCAGAGGGCTGCGCCGATGGCCGCGAGGTATGCGCCGACCTGCAAGAGCACCCACGCGTTGGACATCTGCAGCGTGAAGAGCACGAGCGTGACTGCGCTCAGCGGGATGGCGATTGCGCGGCACACGATGCCTGCGCGGGCGGCGGCGCGGAGGTGGCGCTCGCGCGCGTCGAGGTTGGCGGGTGCGGCGCGGGACGCGACGCCCCACCAGCCGAGGCAGGCGAGCAGCGCGAATGCCTGCGGCACGAGGGAGACGAGGGCCCAGATCGGGTCATCGTCCCAGAAGGGGTACGCCGATGCCCACTCGACGCTGAGGATGATCCAGAACACGAGTTGTGTGACGCCGGCGAGCATGACGACGCCGGTGGCGCGCCGTGCGAGGCGGGCCCAGGGCGGGGATTGGCGGAGGCGCGCCGGGTCGCCGCCGCACTCGGGGCAGCGGTCAGTGGGGCGGGCGGGGTCGAGTCGGTAGTCGCAGCGCGGGCAGCGTGGATCGGGCTGCGCGGCGGCGTGGTCGGGCGGCGCCTCGGGCGTGTGGCGCGTGACGGCGCGGCGCAATGCGACGAGGAGCACGACGACGAGGACGCCCTGGGTGAAGCTGAATGCTTCGGCGCCGAGGGTGGCGCCGAGGCCGAACCAGTCGCCATCGAATGCGGTGAGGATGAGCCAGACTGCGGCGGGCGCGCCGAAGGCGAGCACGGGGATGAGCCAGAGGGCGCGCGCGATCCAGCGGTCGGTGCGGAGCGCGCCGGCGGCGCGTGCGAGGGCGCGCGTGAAGAGGATGGCGCTCAGATAGGCGGGGAGCGTCGCGACGCCGGTGATCGTGCTGATCAATGCGACGGGGCTCCACTGTGCGGTGTAGACAGCGCCGTAGGGGTTCGGAAGGACATCGAAGAATCTGACAACGGCCGCGTACGCGCCGGCGCCTGCGCCGATAGCGACGGGGATTGCGGCGAGGCGGAGCATGCGGCGCGGGGAAACGAGCGCGGGGCGACGCGGCGTGTCGGGCGCCGGGCGCGCGACAAACCAGAGGGCGAGCGCGAGCGCGCCGAGGCCGAGTGACGCGAGGATGGGACCGGAGTCGGCAACGAGCGCTGCGCCGCCCGCGTTTCGGTAGGCGGCGGCGAGCTCGCGCCCGGGGATTCGCGCGAGGGTGGCGTCGATCGCTTCGGCGACGAGTTCGGCGTTGTGACCAACGGCCATGGCGATGGCGCCGACTATGGCGCCCGTGAGCCCTCGGGCGATGGCGTTGCGCCTGCGCGGATTCATAAGGAGTGCGACGCCGTCATCGGCGGACTCGAGGCGGGACACGGCGCGGGCGGCGGCGGTGTGGGCTTCGTTCATGCGCCGACCTCGCGCATGCGGATGGTCCTGCTGATCTGCCGGCGGAGCTGGTCGAGGAGGACGAGGTAGAGGATGAAGGCGACGAGGGGGCCGAGGCCGAGACAGATGGCGCCGAGGACGTAGACGAGGGGGAGGAGCCACATGTAGAGGCCGGCGGTGCGGTGCATCGGCTGATCGGGGATGCGCTTCGCGAGCCACTGGATGTAGCGCATGGAGGCGAAGAACTGGAGGGCCCAGGCGCCGGCGGCGGCGAGGCCGCCGACGATGGAGAGCAGGACGATGGGGCTCGCGGCGGGCGCAGCGAGCGCGCCCGATGCGAAGAGCGTGACGGGGAGCTGGGCGAGGGTGACGGCGGCGCGGATGGCGACGGCGATGCGGACGAGACGGCGCGCGGTCTGGCCCTTGTCGCGCCCGGTGAAGGCGGGGTCGGGCTGGGTGAGGAACCACCAGCCGGCGAAGGAGAGGAAGGCGAGTGCGACGCCGCCGATGGCGGAGCCGAGGTTGATGTACATCAGCGTGGACACGACGCCGGTTGGCGGCGGCGCACCGGGGGCGCCGAGGGCGCCGGCGAAGCCGAAGCTGAAGGTGGCGGCGATAGTCGCGAGCGTGAGGACGACGCTTGCGAGGAGCGCCGTCACGACAAGTCGCGCACCGTTGCGGATGGTGTGGAGGTAGGCGTCGCCGGCGTTGGCGAGCAGGGCGCCGCGGAGGCTGCGTTCGACTGGGGTTGCGCACTCGGGGCAGACGGCGTCTGTGGGGAGACCGGTGAGGTCGTAGGCGCACTCGACGCAGTGGACGGGCCCGGCGCGCCGGCCGGGCGGCGCGGTGGTGACGCTGTCGACGACGGGGGCGGCGCAGTGGGGGCAGGGGCCGTCGAGGTCGGCGCCTTTGAGATCGCCTGCGCAGTGCGCGCAGGGCATGGAGATGGCGAGGCGGCGGCGGGGTGGGCGTGGGGACGGGGGCGCATAGTCGGGCGTTGCGCGTGGCGGCGGGTCGTCGAAGAATTCGTTCACGCGTGCCCCCGTGCGGTGCGGCCGGTCGAGCGCGTGCGCGCCGGCTCACGACGGCGGTTGTACCCGAGGACCGCCGCGGGGGACAAGGGAGAACCGGGTTTTTGCGCAGTGAGCGTCACGCTCGTGCGGTTGGAGTGGCGGGGCTTGGGTTGACGGGGCGGGCGGGGTCTTGGAAAGTTTGTCGCCGTCTCGCACAGGGCGGAGCGGCCTGGTGCGTTGCGCACCGCTACTTGCATGGGCCGCGGGCCCGGGGAGTTGGAGACATGATTCGGACTGTTCTTGCGGCGGCTGCGCTGATGGGCATCGGCGTCGGTCTGGTCGGGTGCACGGCGTCGGGTTCGACGGGCGAAGAGAAGCGTGCGGCGATCATGGAGATGCACGACGAGACGCTGCAGAAGCTGTACAGCGCGGTTCCGTCGGCGCGTGACGAGGTTCGCGGCGCGCCGGGCTACGCGGTCTTCAGCAATGTCGGCGTGAAGGTGATCTTCGTCGGCGGCGGCGGCGGCTACGGCGTGGCGGTCGACAACAACACGAGCGATCGCACCTACATGAAGATGGGCGAGGCGAACGTGGGCATCGGGCTGGGGGTGAAGGACTTCCGCGCGGTGTTCATCTTCGAGACGGAAGACGCGATGACGAACTTCGTCGAGAACGGCTGGACGGCGACGGCGGAGGCGGACGCCGCGGCGAAGGCCGACGAGAGCGGCGGCGCGGCGAGCGGTCGTCTGCAGCTGGGCGACATCACGGTGTACCAGCTGACCGAGGACGGCCTGGCGCTGGCGGCGTCGATCGGCGGGACGAAGTACTGGAAGGATGCGAGTCTCAACTGAAGAGACTGAGAGACTGAGAGACGAAGAGACGGCGTGAAGAAAGGGCGGGCCGGGTTCGGCTCGCCCTTTTTCTGTTTCTGCAGGGACGAAGGCACGGAGGATGTCGTGGCTCGCTGCGTGTTGCGTGGTCGATCGCGCTTGCCGGTTCGCGAGGTGAACGCCCCCTCCGTCCGCTTGCGCGGACACCTCCCCCGCGGGGCGGGGGAGGAGATTCTGTGGCTCGCTGCGCTCGCGGTCTCGCCACCCTCACCCCGCCCCTCTCCCGCGGTGCGGGAGAGGGAGCAGTCAGAAG
>JBICHM010000249.1:0-8532 GCA_043101835.1 Phycisphaerales bacterium
GCGCTCTCGTCGTAGTGCTCCATCGTGGAGGCTAGCGCCCCGGCGCGCCGCTGTGCCCCTCCGGCGTTCCGTTGCGATCCGCCTGGTCGAGCCGATCGGCGAGCGCCGCGAGCAGACGCCCATACCCCGCGCTGCGCAGCGCATGCTCGACCGCGTCGGCGCGATCGCGCGGACCGCGCCCGAAGAGCAGCCACTCGGCGGAAAGGTCGAATACCTCGCACAATCGCGCGATGAAGGCGACGCTCGGGTCGGCGCCGCGCACGTACCGGCGGATCGTCTCAGCATTCAGTCCGGTGCATTCGGCCAGTTCGCGGAACGAGAGCCCTTCAACCACGCTGCAGATGCGGTCGTGGAGCGCGCTCGCCCGAGCTCCGTTTGATTCGTCGGGCCGGTGCAGACGAAGGACGGCGTCGGGGAGTCGGTGGGCGGCGATGCTCATGAGGGCGTCTCCGCATCACTGTCACACGGCAGCCCTTGCAGCCGCTTCTTGACGCACTCCCAGAAGTTGTCCTGCTCGAGCAGGGCCTCGGTGTCGCGAGGGGCGACGGACGGAGAGGAACCTGCCTGCACGCTCGCGCCGACGGCAGCGACGAGCATCACCGCCAGAATAGGTAAGAATGCCCGGACGCCTGCTCTATCACCCGTTCGTGCTTGCCTATTACACGACATTGTGTAGCCTCCACTTCGCGAGACGCCCTGCGGGGCGCGCGTGTGGCGGCCCGACAGCGGGCCGCATCCGTGAAGGCCAGCGGTGGTCAGGGAGTGTGTGTGACCGGGACTTCGGGAAAATCCGTCGGTCCTGTGCGCAGCGACGCCGGTCGCCCGGTGAGGTCACCCGATGGGGCGCCTCACACGAATCTGCCTCCGGATCTGCGCAACGCCACCGCCGATGTGTTGGTTTCTCGCATGGGCGAGCGCGACCGATATGCCGCGGCCGAGTTCCTGCGCCGCTACGAGGGGCGCATCCGCCGGCGCGTCCGCACGGCGCTCAATCCCGCCATCCGGCGCCTCTACGACTCCATGGACATCGTCTCGACGATGAGCCGGCGCCTCGACGCCTACGTCGCCGCCGGGAAGTTCGAATCGATGGGCGTCGAACCGGCCTGGGGCCTGCTCTGCCGCCTCGCCGAGCACGCCGTGGTCGATAAGGCGCGCATCGTTCGGCGCGCCGAACGCCTCGAAGGCCCCGATGGCGAGTTTGCGCAGCGCATGCTCGACCGGCTCGACCAGACCGAAAACGCGCCTGAGATCGAGATCGACGCCACCATCGAGTCGCTGCCCGATGCGACCGACCGGCGCATCCTCACCCTCTGGCTGCACGGCATGGACCAGCGCCAGATCAGCGACCAGGTGGGACTCGGCCACGACGCCGTCCGGAAACGCTGGGAGCGCATCAGGCGACGCCTGTCCGACCGAATGGAGCACGCGGCGTGAGACCCGACCCGCGCGATGTCCTCATCGACTTTCGCACACGCTTCGAGCAGTCCGGCGGTGATCTGCGCATCGATGCGTACCTGCGCGAACGTGGCCTCTCCGACGATGACATCATCGCCGACCTCATCGCCGCGGATGCGCGTCTCCGGCGCGAGCGCGGCGTCGCCGTCCGCCTCGATGACTATCTCAGCGCGATGCCCGACCTCGCCACTCGCACGATACCGCTTGACGCCGCAGTGGAAGCCTCGCTCCGCGCGGCGCTCGACGGCGGCGCCACGACGATTGAAGCGGTCGATCGGTTGTCAGAGGAGCATCCGGCGCTGCGCACGCTCATCCAGGAGGCGGCGGTCCTCGGGCGCCTCCTGCCAACCGACACCATCGGACGAGACGACGACGGACCCACATTCCAGCCCGGTGACGAGATCGGCGAGCCGATGGAAGACGGGCGGCGCCGCTACCTGATCCGGGAGCGCCTCGGCGCCGGCGTGCAGGGCGAGGTGCACCTCGCGACCGATCGGCGCCTCTCCGGCGAGGCGGGCGAGTCTCTCGTCGCCATCAAGGCGCTGCGCCGCCTGAATGACGACGACACGCGCCGCCGCTTCATCGAGGAAGCCGCACGCGCCCGGCGCATCGACCACCCGAACGTCGTGCGCGCGCTCGACCGCGGCGTACACGACGGACGCGAGTTCATTGTCTTTGACTACGTGTCCGGTGGCACGCTCGAGGAGTACGTCCGCGCTCGCGGCGGCCGCCTGCCGATGCGCGAGGCCGCTCGGCTGAGCAGCGCGATCGCGCGCGGCGTGCAGGCCGCCCACGCCGCGGGCCTCGTGCACGGCGACCTCAAGCCCGGCAATATCCTGCTGACGGACTCCGGCGAGCCGAAGGTCGCCGACTTTGGCGTCGCAGCGCTGCACCGCCCCGACCAGGACGAGGATCGTCCCGATGGGCTTCAGGGGAATCTCGCCTTCATGGCGCCGGAGCAGTTTCGGATGGAAGGCGGCGCACGCTCGCCGCTGATCGACACCTATGCGCTCGGCGGCATCCTGTACTGGGCGATCAACGGCCGCCCGCCTCGTGGCAGTTCGCTCGCCGACATCGTCGCGTCGCACCGCGCCAATGAAGGGCAGGCGAAGGAAGGCGACATCCCCGATGTGGACCTCGACCTCGTCGTCCGGCGCGCCCTCTCGCACGCGCCGAAAGACCGCCAGTCAGCTGCCGGTAGCCTGGCCGATGACCTTGACGCGTGGCTCGAGCGACGGCCCATCGGTTGGACGAGACCGCCGGCATCGCATCGTTTTCGTCTCTGGCTCCGTCGGCAACCGGCGACCGCCCTTGCGATTTCTGCGCTGCTGATGATGACCGGAATCAGTGTGTGGCTTGCGCTCAGTTCCGACCGCAGAGCGAGCGAACTCAACTCGAGCCTCGCAACAGCGACCGAAGCGCTGGACATGGAGACACGCGCACGAGGTCAGATGGAAGCGATGGCCGCGCACTCGATGAACGAGACGAAGATCGTGGACCAGATGACGCTGCGGACAGCCGATCTCTACGACATCTGGTCGATCGAACTGTATCTGAGGCGCATGTTCCCCGACAGCGAGAGCGTCGGCGCCGCCTGGACCGCAGGTCGCAACGCCATGGTCGACGCGCACATTGCCCTCGCTGTTTCGGAAGGCAGCATGCTCCGCGCCGCGCTCCTCCGCGCGGTCGCCGGCCGCTTTGCGCTGCAGGACGGTCAGTTCGACGACGCGGTCGCGTTGCTCACGCAATCGCGTGACGCGCTTGCCGAGATGCTCCCGGCCACCGACACGACGCGGCGCGCTGTCGAGACGGTGCACGCCGCCGCCCGAGCGCACGCCATCGCGCTCGCCGGTGAGGCCGAACAGCGCGCAGCTGCGCGCACACTCGAGGGCGGGCGCACGCTCTTTACCTACGACGACGATCAGGTGATCCGCACTGCGCTCGACGACGCCCTCCGCCTCCTCTACGGTCCGGACATGCTGAACGACCCGGCGCGCTTGGCAGCGCTCAACGACGAAGCGGCGCCGGCCGACGCGCCCACACCCACCCCATCCCCCTGACCCTGTCGCGTTATCCCCCAGGGGAACTACGCAGTCGCCGCGTGGCGCCGACGGTCCCCGCGAAGTTATCCGTGCGCGCGAGTGTCTGGCGGGGGGTCGATCCGGCGCCACGCGTGGATTCACCCCCCCGCCGGGCCGATCTAGGGCCGGGGATCCCTTCGATCGCCTCGATGACCGCGGAGAGCAGCGATGCACGATCAGGAACGACCCGGCGCACCGATCCGAAGCGAGTTCGCGGGTGATCCGGACATGGCCGAACTCATCGAGTACTTCGTCTCCGAACTGCCGGAGCGCGCCGCCGCGGTCACCGACTGCCTGCGCGACAGCCGCTGGGAAGACCTGCGCCGTCTCGCGCACCAGTTGAAGGGCGCCAGCGGCGGCTACGGCTTCGGCTCACTCGGCGAGGCCGCCGCGAACCTCGAGCACGACCTCGACGCCCAGGCCGAACTCGACGCCATCCAGCGCGACGTGGACGAACTCCTGTCGCTGTGCGGCCGGATCACCATCTGAAGCCGCGAGCACCCCGGAGCGTTCCGTGGCCCAGCAGCGTGACAACCCGAAGCTCCTGCTGATCGACGACTCGCAGGACATCCACATGCTCATCCGGCAGCGCATGCGCTCCGAGGGCATCGACGTCGTCAGCGCCGAGAACGGCGTTGACGGCCTGCGCATGGCCGGCGAGATCCTGCCCGCGATCATCCTGCTCGATCTGAGCATGCCGGTGATGGATGGCTTCGAGGTGCTCCGCGCGCTCAAAGACGACCCCGCGACCAACCACATTCCCGTCATCGTCGTCTCCGGGCGCGACGACGCCGAGGACAAGGTGCAGGGATTCGACCTCGGCGCCATCGACTACGTCTGCAAGCCCTTCGACATGACCGAGCTCTGCGCCCGCGTCCGCAGCGCGATGCGCATCGCCGAACTCATGCAGATGCTCAGCCAGCGCGCCCAGCTCGACGGTCTCACCGGCCTTTGGAACCGCGCGTACTTCGACGAGCGATTCGAAGCCGAACTCTCGAGCGCACGCCGCTCCGGCGCCCCCATCGCGCTGGCGATGTGCGACATCGATCACTTCAAGAGCCTCAACGACACCCACGGCCACCCCGCCGGCGACGCCGTGCTCAAGGGCTTCGGCCGCCTGCTGGTCGACACACTCCGACGCGACGATGTCGCCTGCCGCTACGGCGGTGAAGAGTTCAGCATCATCCTGCGCAACACCGACGCCGCGGCCGCCGCCACGGTGCTCGACCGCATCCGCAGAAAGCTCGCCCAGATCGTCTGGCCTCGCCACCCCGAGCGCGCCGTCACGGCGTCGTTCGGCGTCGCGCACCTCGGCAACCCGCCCGGCGATGACGCCGCGGCGTGGATCGAAGCCGCCGACAAGGCGCTCTACCAGGCCAAGACGCTCGGCCGCAATCGCGTCTTCATCTCGGGCGCGGGGCTGTACAACCCCGGCGCCGCCGAAGCCGCCAGGGCCGCGACCTGACGCGTCACCCGCGCCGGTGGCGGACGACGAGTCCCTCGGCGATGAAGATCACATCCTCAGCGATGTTCGTCGCCAGATCCGCGATCCGCTCGATCGCACGGATCACGCTCAGCACGTCGATCACGGTGCGCGTGGAGTCCACATCGCGCGGGATCTGCTCCTGGGCCCACTCGAATACGCTCTTCTGGATGTCATCGACCGTTTGATCGGCGCCGCGAACGCGCCGGGCGAGTTCGACATCCTCATCGGCCAGCGCGCGGAGCGAATCGGCGAGCATCTCGCGCGCCGTCTGCGCCATGGTGTAGATCGTCGGCGGGATCTCGACGGGGTCGAGCCCCTCCAGATCGATCACGCGCTTCGCGATGCTCTTGGCATGGTCGGCGATGCGCTCCAGGTCGTTGTCGATGCGGATCGTCGCCAGCACGAACCGCAGGTCGCGCGCGAGCGGATGGCAGAGGGCGAGCACGCGCAGGCACTCGCCCTCGATGTCGACCTCCATCTCGTCGATCTCGCCGTCGCTCTTCTTGATCCGGCGCGCCTGCTCGATATCGCGCTCGAGGAATGACTCGAACGCCTGGTCGACGCGCGACTGCACGCTCGACCCCATCGTCAGGATCGCGCGACGCAGCGAGATGAGTTCCTTGTCGATATCCGCCGGCACGGTGCAGTCCTCCTCCCCGTCGCCCCGGGTCATACCGGGAGCGCAGAATCGGGCAGGGTAGCAGGAGCGGGGCGAATCCGCACGACGGGATCGCCCCCTCGGGGCGACTCAGCCGAAGCGGCCGGTCACGTAATCCTCGGTCTGGCTGTTCTTCGGACGCATGAAGATGTCCACCGTCCGCCCCCACTCGACCACCCGACCTTCGTAGAAGAACGCCGTGTAGTCGCTCACGCGCGTCGCCTGCTGCATGTTGTGCGTCACGATGGCGATCGTGTACGACTCGCGCAGCGACGCGATCAGATCCTCGATGCGCGCGGTGCTCTTGGGGTCGAGCGCGCTGGTCGGCTCGTCCATCAGCAGCACCTCCGGCCCGACCGCCAGCGCCCGCGCGATGCACAGGCGCTGCTGCTGCCCGCCGGAGAGGCCGAGGGCGCTTTTGTTGAGCCGGTCTTTCACCTCGTCCCACAGCGACGCATGGCGCAGGCTGCGCTCCACGATCTCGTCGAGGTCAGCGCGCGCCATTCGCCGGTGCAGCCGCGGGCCGAAGGCCACGTTGTCGTAGATCGACTTCGGAAAGGGGTTCGGCTTCTGGAAGACCATGCCGATTTTCCGGCGAAGCTCAACCACGTCGATCGACTTGTCGAGCAGGTCCGTCCCGTGCAGGTCGAGCGAGCCCGACGCCCGGGCGCTGTCGACCAGGTCGTTCATCCGGTTGATCCACCACAGGAAGGTGCTCTTCCCGCAGCCCGACGGGCCGATCAGGGCCGTCACCCGCTGGTGATGAATATCGAAGGTGACATCGTGCAGCGCCTGGAAGTCGCCGTAGAAGGCGTTGAACCCGCGCACGCCGATGCACACCGGCGGCTTCTCGCCGGGCGCGTCCTCCCGAGCTCGCGCCGGGCGCATCTGCGTCGCGTCGCCGGCGGTCGACGGTTTGGGGTCGGGCGGGGTCATCCTGCGGACCGTGATCCTGTCGGTGGTCATGAGAGTTGCTTCTCGAAGCGGGATCGTATGAAAGTCGCAGCCCCATTGAAAACCAGCAGCACGGAAAGGAGCACGATGATGCCCGTCGCCGCCACCTCCCGGAACTCGGCCTGGGGACGCCCGGCCCAGTTGAAGATCTGCAGCGGCATCGCGCTGTAGGGATCCATCGCGTTGACCGGCGTGAACATCAGGAACAGCGCCGCACCGGCCATCAGCAGCGGGGCCGCCTCCCCGATCGCGCGGCTCATCGCCAGAATCGACCCCGTCATGATCCCGGGGATCGACGACGGCAGCACGATCCGCGACACCGTCATCCACTGCGACGCGCCCAGCGCCCGCGACCCCTGCCGGAGCGTCTTGGGAACCGCCCGCAGCGCCTCCTGCGACGAGATGATCACCACCGGCAGGATCACCAGCATCAGCGTCAGGCCACCGGTCAGCGCCGAGTAGCCGAAGGGGATCTTGAAGTAGAAGAACGACGCCGGGTCGCCCAGCTCCACGACTGCCTGGGTCGCGTTGCCGAAGATGCCCCACATGCGCGCAAACGCGGTCAGCCCGATCAGCCCGTAGACGATCGACGGCACCGCCGCGAGATTCGCGATGTTGGTCTGGATAAATCCCGTCAGCCTGTTCTTCGGCGCGAATTCTTCGAGATACACCGCCGTTCCGACACCCAGCGGCAGCGCCACCGCGGCGCAGATCGCGCAGATCCACAGCGACCCGAAGAGCGCGGCGCGGAATCCGGCGTCTTCGGGGCGGCGCGACGGATAATCGGTCAGGAAGCCCAGGTCGAGGTAACCCCAGCCCTGGTAGGCAATCGAGATCAGCAGCACCGACAGCGCGACGATCGACAAACTCGTGACGACGATGCAGAACCCGAGGAAGCCGCCGTTGATCACGGCGCGACCCTTGCGCGTGCGCAGCGTGTCGCCGATCGAACTCACGCGTACTCCTCCCGGAACTTGTTGCGGATGCGGTGGCCGATGAGCGTCACGAACATCGTCAGGACGAAGAGCACCAGCCCGACCGCGTAGATCGAGTAGTACTCGACGCCGCCGGCGGGCGCATCGCCCAGGCCGATCTGCACCATGTACGCCGTGAGCGTCTGCACGCTGTCGCGCGGGTCCGCCGTCAGCACCGCCGTGCCGCCCGCGGCGAGGGCCACGATCATCGTCTCACCGACCGCCCGGGCGATCGCCAGCAGGAACGCCGCGATCACGCCGCTGAGGCCCGCCGGGAGCACGATCTTCATCGAGACGTCGAACTTCGTCGCGCCCGTCGCGTAGGCGCCCTGACGCAGGCTCCGCGGCACCGCGCGGAGCGCATCCTCCGACAACGAGCACACCGTCGGCAGCGTCATGATCCCCACCGCGATTCCCGCCGCCATCGCGTTGTAAGTGTTGAACCCGTCGTGCAGGAAACTGAGCGTCGGCGTGATCACCGTCAGCGCGAAGTAGCCGTAGACGACCGTCGGGATGCCGGCGAGGATCTCGAGCGCCGGCTTCAGCGCCGCTCGAACCTTGCGCGGGGCGTACTCGCTCAGGTAGATCGCCGAGACCAGCCCGAGCGGGATCGACACGCACGCCGCGATCACCGTCACGATCATCGTGCCGTTGATCAGGGGCCAGATGCCGAACTTGTGCTCGGCGCCAAGCAGCGGCGCCCACTCGAGCCCGCCGAGAAACTCGCCAACGGACACCTCGTCGAGCCCGAAGAAACGCACGCTCTCGCCGACCAGCATGAAGATGATCGCGCCGGTCGTCAGGATCGAGAACGCCGCGCACGCGAGGAGCGATCCGAGGATCACGCGCTCACGCACGACCTGCATCCTGCGCGAGCGCGGGCGCCCCGGGAGCGCCATCGTCGCCTGGTTCGTTGCGCTGTCA
>JBICHM010000250.1:0-10295 GCA_043101835.1 Phycisphaerales bacterium
GCGCCGAGGAGCAGGCCGAGGTCGGCGCCGTCGACGGCGGTCTCGCCGGAGAGGTCGCCTGCGCAGGCCTGGATGGCGGCGGCGTGCTCGGCGCCCTCGATTACGCCGTCAAGCGTGAGGGCGCCGTAGTAGATGCGAACACCGTTGGTGCGGAGCGTCGCCCCGGGTTCGATGATGAGCGCACCGGTGTAGATCGCTTCGCGTCCGGCGACGGCGTTCGGGAAGGCGTTGGCGAGATCGACGGTTGCGCCGGCGGGCACGCGGAACGATGCAAAAAGGGCGGGCGAGGCGGGGCCGGTGTCGGGTGTGGTCGCCTCGACAACGGACGACGGCGCGCCGCCGACGGTGAGCGCAAGCCCCGCGAGGTCGGGCGTTGCGGGATCGGTGGATTCGATGGTGAAGTCGCCGGCGACGGCGAGGTCGGCGCCGGCGAGGTCGACCGATGCGCCGTCGGTCATCGTGACGGATCCGCCGATGGTGAGCGCGGTGACGAATCGGAGGGTCGACTCGACTCGGAGGTCGCCGGTGATGTCGCCGCTGCCCGTGAGGCGCCCGGCGCCGACGATGTTGAGGGTGGGCGTGTCGACGACGCCGCCGATGAGTTCGAGCGTGCGGTGGTGGTCGATGGAGACGTTGGAGGCGAGGGTGGCGCCGGTCTCGACGCGTGTGAAGCGCACCTGTTGCGCCTCCCAGACGACCGAGCTGGGGTTCGTGATGCTGATGACGACGTCGACATCGGCATCACCGTCGAGGTCGGCGCCGGCGATGCCGGTGGCGCCGGCGATCAGAGCCTTGACCGTGCCCTGCATGAATGCAGGCATTGGCGCGCCGTCGTTGGCGTACCACGCCGCGAGGCCCGCCTGGAGCGAGACGGCGAGCACATCGAGATCGCCGTCGCCGTCAAGGTCGACGATGTCGAGCGCCGTGGGCGTCGGCTGCGTGGCGATGGTGGTTTCGATGAACGCCGGATCGGCTGCGCCGTCGTTGCGCCGCATCGTGACCTCGTTGGCGGAGCGCTCCGCGACGACGATGTCGGCGGCGCCGTCGGCGTTCAGATCGCCGAGGGCGAGGGCGTAGGCGCCGCCGCCGGAGGTGAGCAGCTGATGCTGGGTGAAGACAGCGGGCAGGCCGGGCTCGCGCTCGTACCAGCGCACTTCGCCGGCGGTCTGGCCGGTGGCGACGATGTCGAGGTCGCCATCACCGTCCATGTCGGCGACTTCGACATCGGTCGCGCCGGGGAGCGCGCCGTCAATCGTGCGTGCGGCGAAGGTCGGGATGACGCCGCCGAGATTCTCGTGCCAGGTGACGCGTGCGCCGGTGCGGGCGGTCGAGAGGATGTCGTTGTCGCCGTCGTCGTCGAGGTCAACGATCGTGACGCTCGACGCGCCGGGCAGACCGGCGACGACAGTGCGCCGGGTGAAACCGGGCGTCGCGGCGCCGTTGTGCTCGTACCAGTAGACGGCGGACCCGAGCGTGCTGGCGACGACGACATCGAGATGCCCGTCGCCATCGACATCGCCGATGTCGACGCCGAGCGGCCCGGAGGCGGCGAGGTCGATGAAGCTTGCGACGCCGAATCGGTTCTGCGTCGCGGGGTTGTTGCGGTACCACGCGACGCGACCGTCGGAGAGCGAGACCACGACGACATCGGGGTGGCCGTCGTCGTCGATGTCGCCGATGGCGACGGCCTGCGGCGAGGTCTGCTGTCCGGAGACGGTGCGGTCCTCGAAGAAACCGGGCTGGTTGAGGGCGCCGATGGTCAGGGGCGCGGCGCTCTGGAACGCGCCGGCGCTCTGGAGCACCATGCGGCGTCCGTCGATGGCGACGGAGGCGGTCGGCGAGGCGGCGTGGACGACGCCGCCGAGGGTGGCGGTGATGACGCCTTCGCCGCCGAGGGAGAAGTCTTCGGTGTCGAGCGTGAGTGTGGCGCCCTCGCCGGCGATGAGGGATCCGACGCCGCTGATCGCCGGCGCGCTCAGCGTGCCCGCGGCGAACGCCTGGGCGTCCACCGCGCCGTTGATCGTCAGCGCGCCGGCCTCGACGGCCATGCCGGTCTGACTGGCGAGAAAGCGGATATCGCTGTTGGCGCCGGAGGTGAGGGGACCAAGGCTTGCGAGGGTGGCGTCGGCGTCGAGGATCGCTTCGCCGTCGAGCTGCAGCGCTGCGCCCGAGACGAGCGACACCAGCGCGCCGGGCGCGAGCTCCATCGCGGCGCTGACATCGAGTTTCGCGGCGGGCGCGTCGAGGAGCACGCTCGCGCCGTCGGCGACTTCGAGATCGCCGAACAGGTCGATGCGGGTTGTGGCGTCGATGGAGGCGGTCGCGCCGTTCACGGCGACGATCGCGCCGCCGGGGCGGAGGTCGAAGACATCCGCGGCGGCGACGGCGGCGGCGAAGGGCGGGACCGTGAGGTCGCCCCGGATGCGCATCGTCGCGCCGGGCGCCGCCTCGAGCGACGCGAGGTCGGCGAGCACGAAGTTCGAGCTCACGGCGGTTTCGAGGTCAGCGCTGCTCTGCACCGTCAGCGCTTTGCCGGCGAGGTTGTAGTCGGGCCGGCGCGAGAACTGGCCGGGCTCGGCGAGGAGCACATGGCCGGGCGCGGCGGCGGCGATCGCATCGGTGAGGGTGCTGTAGAAAAGCCCGCTCGTGAGGTTCTCGACGGCGCCGCCGTCGTAGAGATCGTTGATGGTGGCGATGTCGCCATCGCTCATCTGGCTGCGCTGGCCCATCGTGCTCTGGTGCTGCTCGTAGCCGGGCAGCGCGGTGATGGTGCGGCATGTTGCGCTGCACGGGCAGTCGCTGAAGGAGCACTGGCTGTAGTGCATCACGGAGTCGAAGTCGTAGGGGCCGTGGTTCGTGCCGGTGCGGATCGTGAAGTTGTGATCCTGACCGGTCTGGATGTTGGCCCATTCGATCTGCACGTAGGTGTCGCGGTCGGAGCGCTGCTGCTCGTGCCAGATGCCCAGCGCGTGCATCAGTTCGTGCACGATGATGTACTTCCAGCCCCAGTTGTACATGTTGAGCGTCTGTGAGCCGCCCTGCCGGCCCACGAACGAGGAGTTGACCGTGGAGTCCTGGATGAAGACGTAGTCGAACTCGGTCGTGCGGGGGACGAAGGTGACGGCGGAGATGGCTTCGATCTCGTCCATCGCGTCGCGCGCCGCGGCCTGCATGCCGGACGTGGTGTTGGCGCTGAAGACGTACGGCACGACCCCGCCGGGCCAGAGGAAGGGGATCGACAACCCGCGCTCGGTCTCGACGCCGGGCATGATCGAGCACGCCGGGGGGTGGTGACCGTCGTGCTCGTCGTCTTCGCGCGGGCTGACCGTGAACGCCTCGCGGCTGGGTTGCGCGCTCGCCACCGGCGCGACGATCGCGCTGATGGACAGCCCCAAGGCGGACAACACCGCTCCCCGAAATCGCAGCATCGCTGTTGGCCCCATTGCGCTGGCGGGCTGCCCGAGCGGCCGCCCGTCCGCGGCATGATCGCGGCGCGATCGGACATTCGCAATAGAAATGTTCGTGAATTGGGGCCTTGTCGGCACAGGGCGCGGGAATGAAACCCCGTGCGCGCGGGTCCGAAAGAACGGCCTCGGGCCGGATCCGTGGGGGATCTGGGAGCACGATGGTGACTGAGCAATCCGTTGGCGGCGTCGTCGGGCGCCGGAGCGCCGGGCTGACCTTTGGGACGCTCGCCGTCGCGGCGCTGGTCTTGGTGGCGATCCTCGCGGCGCGCGGGGGCGTCCGGTTCAGCAGCGACTACTACGACATCGACTCGCGCCGCGACCCGGCGGGCGCGCTGGCGGAGGGGTTGGTCCGGCTGGGGATCGCCCCGGAGATCGACGCGGCGGAGCTGGCGACGGCGCTCGACGCGGTTCGCACGCGCGCGCAAGCGGGCGACGTGGAGGCGACGCGTTTTCTCGCGGCGCTGATGGAGCGACAGGGCGAGGCGGCCTCGACGCCGTGAGCGCCGGTCAGCCGGGGTGGGCGATGCGGTCGCCCTGGCGGACGGCGAGGCCACGGTCGACGGCGTAGGCGACGCCCTCGCGCATGGCGTCACGCGAGCGGTCGCTCATGCGCCCGACGCCGAGGAGGCGCGCGGCTTCGCGTTCGAGTTCGTCTTCGGGCAGGGCGATCTGGCGTTCGAGCACGTGCGCGGCCGCGGCGGCGCGTTCCTCGACCGGGATGTGCTCGATGTCGCGCTGGGCGTCGTCGCCGTCGCCGGGGGCGCGCCAGGCGAGCCATGTGTCGGGGTCGACATCGCGCGCCCAGAGGGTGTCGTCGCGGCGCTGGATCGCGCCGGCGCCGGCGGCGTAGAGGACGACATCCATCGCGCGCTCCTGGGCGCGCTGGGTCATGCGCTCCACCCCCCATGCTTCGGCGAGGCGTCTGGTCGCGACCTCGATGAGGACGGGTGATTCGCGCTCGACGATGCGCACGAGCGTGTCGACGAGGCGGCGCAGGGAGGCTTCATCGTGGAAGTCTTCACGATCGCGCGTCGTCGCGCGCGAGCGGTACGGCGTGTAGACGGGCACGGCGTGGGGCGCGGGCTGCCCGGATTGCGGCGCTGCCGGCGCGGGCGGGGCGCCAGGCGAGGAGGCGTAGCGCTCGGGCGCCTCTGCGCTCTGGGCCTCGCTCGCGAGGGCTTGTTCGTCTGGGTCGGCGCCTGCGCGCAGGGCGTCGGCGATCGCCCGGTCGATTCGGTCGAGGCAGCGCGCGGGATCGAGGAGCCAGTCGGTGGACCAGACGCGATGGATGCGCCAGCCGAGGCGCTCGAGGACGCCCTGTCGGATTCGGTCGCGGTCGCGCGCGGTGGCGGCGGCGTGGTAGGCGGCGCCATCGCACTCGATGCCGAGCAGGTAGCGCCCCGGCTGTTCGGGGTGCTTCACGGCCAGATCGATGCGATACGCGGAGCATCCGACCTGTCGATCGACGGCCCAGCCGCGTCTGACGAGGGCGTCGTGGACGGCGCGTTCGAATGGTGATTCGAAGTTGGCGCCGGGGGTCGGGGCGGCGGCCTCGGCGATGGCGCGCGGGCCGCGCTGCGCGTAGTCGAGAAAGGTCTTGAGATGCTTGACGCCGAGGCGGTCGGTTCGGTTGAGGTCGATGCGGTCGGCGGTGAGGGCGCTGAAGACGACGACGCGCTCGCGCGCGCGGGTGATGGCGACGTTGAGGCGGCGCTCGCCTCCCTCCTTGTTGAGGGGGCCGAAGTTCATCGACATGCGTCCGGCCTCGTCGGGGCCGAAAGTGATGGAGAAGAGGATGACGTCGCGTTCGTCGCCCTGGACGTTCTCGAGGTTCTTGACGAAGACCGGCTCGTCGCCCTCGGTGAAGAAGGGCTCGAGAGCGGCGTTTTCGCGCCGGCGCTGATCGAGGAGGTCCTCGATGAGGCGTTGCTGCGCGATGTTGAAGGTGACGACGCCGATGGTGGGGCGCGCCTCGAGCGCGGGGTCGGTGAGGAGGCGCACGACTTCATCGGCGACGGCCTCGGCTTCGACACGGTTGGTGCGGGAGACGCCGCGGTCGTAGACGGCGTCGGGGAGATGTCGCATGGAGACGCCGAGGCGTTCGGGCGACTCGACGGGGCTGGGGAAGGTGTGGAGGCGGTTGTCGTAATAGTGGTGGTTGGAGAAGGCGATGAGGCTCTCGTGGCGGCTGCGGTAGTGCCAGAGGAGTCGGAGGGAGGGGACGCCGCTGGCGCTGCACTCCTGGAGGATGCTCTCAAGGTCCTCTTCTTCGAGCGGTGTTTCGTCGTCGGTGTTGTCGTCGATGGTGTCGAAGAAGTTGGTCGGTGGGAGTTGTTTGGAGTCGCCGACGACGACGACATCGGCGCCGCGTGCGATGGCGCCGACGGCGTCCCAGACGGGGATCTGCGAGGCCTCGTCGAAGACGACGAGGTCGAATGGCGCGACGCTGGGGTCGAGATACTGCGCGACCGAGAGCGGGCTCATCAGGAAGCAGGGTTTGATGCGGGGCAGGAGGTTCGGGAGGCGCTGCACGAGCTGGCGGACGGGCAGGTGGCGGCGCTTCTTCTCCATCTCGCGGCGCAGGAGGCCCATCTCGGAGGCTGCGGAGACCTCGGCGCCCTGGTGCGGCACGCGCGCGGCGAGGCGGGCGCGGATGACGCCCTTGGTGAGTTCGGTGACGCGTTCGTCGAGTTCGCGGAAGCGTTCGAGGGCGCGTTCGTGCGAGGTTGCGGTGAAGGTGCGGATGGACTCGACCGTGTCGGCGGTGGCGCGGAGCCAGCGTTCGCCGAATGCGCGTTCGAAGGCGCCGGGGGCCTCGGCGGGATCGACCTCGCCGGTTTCGAGTGCGCGGACGAGCGGCTGCAGCGCCGCGGGCGCCTCGTCGCAGGCGGCGCGCCAGTGACACCAGTCGGGGAGGCGGTCGAGGTGGTCGCGCCACGCTGCGGCGCGCCGGCGCATCTGCGCGATCGACTCGGGCGCGTCGGATTCGCCCCAGGCGTCGAGGGTCAGCGCGAGCGTGTCGGCGAGAGCGCGCTCGGCGCCGGCGAGGGCGTCGGCCTTCTCGAGGAGCGATCGGCTGAGGTCGATGGATTCGGCGGCGCGCTCGCAGGCGGCCTCGATGAGGCGGTCGCGCGCAGCGCCGTCGGGGGCATGGGCGATGGCGTCGCGATAGCGATCCGCCCAGGCGATCTGGGCGTCGAGCGCGTCCCAGTCGGCCTCGCCTCCCTTCCACGCGCGTCCGAAGACCTCGGCGCCTTCGTTCTTCTCGTCGGCGAGCGCTTTGGTCTCGCGTTGGGTGTCGATTGCGCGCTCGAGGTCCTCGATCAGCGCGACGTTCTGCCCCAGCGCGCCGGTCGCGAGCGGTCGCAGGTCGGCGCGCGTGCCTCGGGTGGTGAACCAGCGGATGATGCCGAGTGATCGCTGGCGACGGTTGAGCGCATCGAGCGCGCCAAGCAGGTCGCGCTCGAGCAGCTCGGGACGGTAGCGCGTGAGGAGATCGGCGCGCGCGGTGTCGCGCCGTCGCCCCCGTTCAAGGAGCGCACCGAGGGCGTCGCGCATCGCGGGCCAGTCGGGCTCTTCGAGGAGCGCCCGGGGCGGCCTGGGGCAGTCGGCGAGCAACGCCGCGGTCTCGCGGAGCCAGGTCAGGCCGTCGCGCGAGAGCGCGGGGGTGAGGTCGTCTCCGGTGACGGCGCGAGACCAGGCGCCGGCGGTCGCCTCGAACTGCGCGAGGCGCCCGAGGAAGGCGTCGATCGCTTCGCGCGCGCTGTCGGGGAGGCTGAAGGAGTATGCGCCGACGCCGACGCCTCGCAGCGGGTGTCGCGCGGGCGCGCCGACGAGGCTTCCCCCGCGCGCGAGGCGTTCGGCGGCGTCGCGGAGGCGCCGGAGGATGTCGCCGCCCACGGCGGTGATTTCTTCGATGGCGGGCGCGATGCGCGCGCCGTCGCCGAGGCCGGCGAGCCGGGCGATGACTTCGAAGACGCTCTCGCCGGTGGCGCGTCGGGCGTGGAGCTCGCGCACATAGGTGTTGAGCCGATCCCGTTCGCCGGCGAGCGCGGCGCAGGTGGCGTCCCACCCCGTCGGCGCCATGGCGCCGGCGAGTTCGAGCGCCTCGCCCATCTGTTCGAGGGTTTCCTTCTTCGACGCGCGGTTGGAGTGCAGTTCGAGGCAGAACGGCCCGAGGCCGTCCTGGCCGAGGCGTTTGCGGACGACGGTGAGGGCGGCGCGTTTCTCGGCGACGAAGAGGACGCGCTTGCCGCGCCCGAGGGCGTCGGCGATGAGGTTGGCGATGGTCTGGCTCTTGCCGGTGCCCGGGGGGCCTTCGAGCACGAAGGTGCGTCCAGCGGAGGCGGCGCGCACCGCGACCATCTGGGAGGAATCGGCGTCGCGCGGGCAGAGGAGGTCGCCGGGCGCAACGGCGTCGTCGAGTTCGCGCGCCGGCTCGAAGGGGCTGGTGTCGATGGCGTCGGCGTCGCCGTCGATGAGGCGGCGCACGAGCGCGCTGCGCCGGAGGTCGTCGGCGCGCTCCTCGAGGTCGAGCCACATCAGGTGCTTGCTGAAGGAGAAGAGGCCGAGGTGGGCGGTTCCGCGGACCTCCCAGCGGTCGAGGTGCTTGATCGCGCGTCGGAAGCGGTTGAAGACGAGCGTGACATCGACGCCGTGCTCGTCTTCGGGCGTCTCGGCGAGCGAGGGGTCGTCGATGCTGAACTCGGCGCGGAGCTTCTGGAGGAGCGTGACATTGACGCGCGGCGATTCGTCGGTCAGCGACAGGGTGAAACCGGCGCCGGCGGCCTTGCGGTCGAGACGGGCCGGGAGGAGCAGGAGCGGCGCGATGCGGGCGACGTCGCTGGATGGCGACTCGTACCAGCACAGCGAGCCGAGCGCGACGTGCAGCAGGTTGACGCCGGTCTCCTCGAGGGCGCTGCGGCTGTCGCGGTAGATCTCGAGGAGGCGCGTGTCGGCCTCTTTCGGGCCGAGGTCGAGGAAGGCGCGCCCGGCGCTGAGTTCCTCGCGCAGGAGGTCGGCGACGGTGTCGCCCTCCTGGCCTCGCAGCGCGTCGCTGCGCGCGGCGGCGTCGGGGGCGGCGCGCAGCGACAGGGCGGCGCCGGAGGCGAGCGCATCTTCGAGACGGGCGGCCTCGGCGCACAGGATGGGGGCGGATCGCTTCGTCTCGCGGAAGTTGATCAGCCGGTTGCGGAGCGAGACGTCGAGGAGTTTCCGCTTCCAGCGATCGACCCGATCGGCCGGGCGAGCCGCCCCGCCCGGCGCGGCCTCGCCGAAGGCTTCCGCGCGGAGTGTGAAGCCTTCGCGTTCCACCGGCCCGATGGCGACGATCCGGCCGTCGTCATCGCGCGTGATTCGCTGGGAGATGGGCCGGATGCGCATGCGTCGCGCGGCGCGGACGTCGAGCGTCCATGCGTCGTCGGGCGCGTTCTGGAGCTGGCGCCAGCCCTTCTCGGCGGCCTGGGCGAAGGTGGCGTCGGGGTGGGTGAGGAGCGTGGCCTCGACCGGCACGATCTCGCCGAGTCCGACGCGGTTGCGGATCGGGGCGGGGCCGTCGATGCGCGCGTCGGCGAAGTTCTCCTCGCGCGTCCAGAAGGCGCAGAAGGCGTGCTCGGGCACGAGGACAACGAGCGGGTGCAGCCCCGCCTGCTCCCACGCGCCGGCGAGCAGGAGGGCGAGGTCGAGGCAGGTGGCCAGGCGACTCTCGAGCGCATCGCCCGCCAGCCGGACGCGCTGGCCGGTGATCTCGAAGGAGGCGGGCGGGTTGCTGTACCCGATGCCCTCGCGCTGGCAGGCGGTGAAGATCGCCTCGCCGATGTTGGCGGCGCGTCCGGGGTCGTTGGTCTGGTAGCCGTCGAGGGCGTCGGCGCCGGTCTTCTCGCGAAGGATCTCTCGCGCGCCGGAGAGCACGCGTTCGAGGCGAGGATCGTTTGGTGTGACGAACGCGGCGAGGAGTTCGGGCAGGACGCGGCTGCCGCCCCACTGATTTGCCGCGAGGACTTCGAGGTCGCAGCGCGTCTCCGCGACCTCCGCGGCGCCGACCGAGGCGGTGACGACCAGTTCGGTGACCTCGCGCTCGGTCTGTTCGCGCAGGCGCTGGAGGCTGACGCGCAGATCAATCTTCTTGAGGTGGTACGTGGCGCCGGCATCGAGGCGCGCGATGTGGCCGGTCCACGGCTCGCCGACGGCGCTTTCGATCGCGACGCGGATGGTGAGGTCCTCGACGGGTTCGTCGGCGAGGTTGGTGACGGCGACGTGGTCGACGATGGCGACGCCGTTCTGCTGCATCGCGTAGTTGACGCGGGCGCGGTACGCCGGCTCGAGTGTGAGACGGGGCGCGGGCGCATGGGGCTCCGACCCCGGCTCGGTCGGCGGGGCGGCGGCTCCGGTCTCGGGCAAAGGGTCGTCCATCGCAAGGAGTCTACCGGGGCCGTCCATCCCCTCGGCAGGCGGAACCGACGGCGGCGTGTCACCTGCGCGCGGTCGGATGGTGCGCATCGGGCCAATTCGGCTCCATGCGTGCAGCCACCCCCCGCGTGCGACCGAGACAAGGGGGACCGCCCCGTGGGCGCGTACGATCACGCCATGCTGCTGCTTATTCCCGGACCCACGCCGATTCCCGAACCCGTGCGAGGCGCGCTCGCCGGAGAGGCTGTCGCGCACCGGTCCGGGGGCTTTGAATCGCTGCTTCGGTCGTGCTGCGATGATCTGAAGGCGGTATTCCGCACGGATGGCCTCGTGCTGCCGGTGACCGGGTCAGGCACCACGGCGGTGGAGAGCGCGATTCTTTCGAGCGTCGATCCGCGCAGGCCGGGGACGCTGGTGGCG
>JBICHM010000251.1:0-5345 GCA_043101835.1 Phycisphaerales bacterium
GGAGTCGGTGACCGACGGCGCCGGCGAGGCGCGCCCGTACAAACAGTGGCGCGACAACGGGCGCCTGCACATCCGCATCGGGGATCCGGCGGTCTACCTGAACGGCGTGCAGGTGTACCGCATCGCCTACACCGTGCGGCGCGGGCTGCTGCGCCTCGAGACGCACGACGAGTTGTACTGGAACGCCATCGGCACGGAGTGGGCGGCGCCCATCGAGCGCGCGTCGGCCGTGGTGACGCTGCCGGATTCGGTGGATGCCTCGTCGGTGCGGACGGCGTCGTTCGTCGGGGGGTTCGGCGCCGGCGCGCCGGGGCCGCAGGCGGCGGACATCGGCGGCAACGCGCTGCGCTTTGAAGTCGCGCGCGGGCTGCCGGTGCGGTCGGGGCTGACGGTTGTCGTCGCGCTGCCGCCGGACGCGATCGCCGACCCGGCGCTCTCGACGCGCATCGGGTGGTTCCTCGCAGACAACGGGATTCTCGCGGCGCCGGTCGTGCTGTTCTGCCTGCTCCTGTTGCTCTGGCGGGCGCGCGGGCGCGATAAGGGCGTTCCCGGGCCGATCGTCGTGCAGTACGAGGCGCCGGAGGGCATGTCGCCCGCCGAGGCCGGCACGCTCATCGACGAGCATGTGCACACGCACGATGTCACTGCGACGATCGTCGACCTGGCCATCCGCGGCTACCTGACGATCGACGCCAGCGAGGCTCCCTTCAAGGGCGATCCGGAGGCGGATGAGATCCACCTGCATCGCTCGAAGAAGGACCGCGCCGCGCTGACCGACTACGAACAGCGCATCCTCGAAGCGCTCTTCAGCGACGGCGACGAGGTCAGCCTCGACGACCTGCGATACGAGTTCTATCACGAGATGTCGAAGATCCGCACGCTGATCTACGGCGCGCTCGCGAAGCGCGGCTACACGCGCGGGAACCTCGGGACGGCGCGAGGGGCATGGATGGCGGCCGGATTCGTGACCGCGGGACTGATCGTCGCGGGCGCGGTCGTGCTGCACAAGCTGGGTTTCTTCACGCCCGTACCCCTGTTCGTCGCGGCGGCCCTGAGCGCCGTGCAGGCGCCGGTGTTCGCGTACTTCATGCCGCGCAAGACGGCGAAGGGACGCCGGGCGCTCGAAGCGATCAAGGGTGTGGAGGAGTACATCCGCCGGGCGGCGATCGACGAGATCGAGGCCGGGGCGCGCCGGGCGCAGTTCGAGCGCCTGCTGCCGTACGCGATGGCGCTCGGCCTTTCGACGCGCTGGGCGAAGGCGTTCGACGGGGTGTACGACCAGGCGCCGGAGTGGTACCGCGCGCCGGCCGGCGGCGCATGGAGCACGCTGTGGATGGTGCACAGCCTCGACCATGCGCGCTCGACGATGGGCACAACGATGACGGCGCAACCGCGCTCGAGCGGGGGCGGGTCGTCGTTCGGTTCCGGCGGGTCGGGCTTCAGCGGCGGGTTCAGCGGCGGCGGCGGCGGCGGGGGCGGCGGCGGGGCGTGGTGAGACGCCCTCGGTCGCTGGGCGGCATCACGACGCTCGGGTTTTCTCCGTCGGGGGGCGGTGCGCGTGGGGTGGCGACTGGTCGCTTCGATTCGCTCGCAGGCGCTCTGGCGATGGCGTGAGGGAGGCGGGCCCCATTCTGGCGCCGCGGAGTGTCCAGGGGCACTGGGGGCGGGTCCGCCGCGCTGCTCGCGCAGGGCTGTTGCGCAGGCGTTACCGACGTCCTGCGCCGCCACTCGTATCACCTGCTGTCGGGCGGCCGCTCGGGCCGTCCCCCAACTCGGAGGCGGTGTGATGCGAAGGCTCCTGACACTCACGGCGGCATTGACGCTTGGCGCAGCCCTGAACCCCTCGATGCACACGGCATCCGCGCAGAGCGGCGCTGTTGTCTCGCGCGATCGGGTCAACTTCATCGCGCCGCAGGCGCGGTCGATGACGATGGCGCCGCAGCCGGTGCGCACGACGCGGGTCCACGCGCAGGTGTGCATGCGGGACCGTGTGGCAACGACGACCTTGAAGATCGAGGTGCGAAACGAGTCGCGCCTCCGGCAAGAGGCGGAGTTCCTGCTGGCGATCCCGGACGGCGCCACGCTGCGCGGCTTCGCGATCGACGGACCGGACGGCGACATCGGAGCGACGCTGCTGGCGTCAGCCGAGGCCACGGCGATATACGAGGGCATCGTGCGCACGATGCGCGACCCGGGGTTGCTCGAGTTCGTCGGCTCCGGGCTGGTGCGCAGCCGCGTGTTCCCGGTGGAGCCCGGGGGCGTGCGGATGGTGACGGTTGCCTATGAGCAACTGCTGTCGCGTGACGGGGACCGGATCGAATATTCGCTTCCGCGCAGCGAGGCGCTCGAGTACGACACGCCCTGGTCGCTCGAGTGTGTGATCGAGGCGCCCTCGCCGGTGCGCGCGGTGTATTCGCCGAGCCACGCGGTGCGGACACGAGGTGTCGGCGCGCGCCGGGTGACGGCCTCGTTCGCCTCCGGCGACACGACCGAGCCGGGTCCGATCCGTCTGACCTGGCTCACCACCGATGCGCCCGCGTCGGCGACGGCCTACACCTACCCGGCGGCGGACTTCGAGGGCGGCTACTTCCTGCTGCTCGCCGGCGCCGGCGAGCGCGATGGCGCCGCGCCGTCGCAGGCGCGCGAAGTGACGATCGTTATCGACAAGTCGGGCAGCATGGGCGGCGAGAAGATCGCCCAGGCGATCGAAGCGGCGCGCCAAACCATCCACGGGCTTCGGGACGGCGAGCGATTTAACATCATCGCGTACAACGACCAGGTGCATCGTTTCGCACCGGCGTCGGCCGTGAAGGACGCGGAATCGACGGCCTGTGCGATGGCGTACCTCGACGGCGTGGCGGCCGGGGGCGGCACGAACCTGCACGATGCGCTGGACGCCGCGCTCGAGCAGCCCGCTCCGTCGGGCGCGCTGCCGATCGTGCTGTTCCTGACCGACGGCATGCCGACGGTGGGCAACACCTCGGAGACGGCGATCCGGGCGCTGGCGACCGATCGGAATGGGGCCGAGCGGCGGGTCTTCACCTTCGGGGTGGGCGCGGATGTCAACACGCCGCTGCTGCGCTCGGTGGCGGTCGCGTCGCGCGCCACGGCGACCTTCGTGCTGCCGGGCGAGACCGTGGAGGTGAAGCTGGGAGGCGTCTTCGCGCAGCTTCAGGGGCCGGTGCTGACCTCCATTGCGCTGGATGCGCCGGAGGGGCGCATCGCCGATCTCGCGCCGGACCAGGCGGCGATTCCCGATCTCTTCTCGGGCGAGGAGATGATCCTCACCGGCCGGTATCTCGGGTCATCGCCTTTCGCGCTCACGCTCACCGGCGCCGGGCCGGAGGGCGAGCGGACGCTGACGGTCGAGGCGTCGCCCGCGGACGCGTCGCGCGCCGATGCGTTCGTCGGCCGTCTGTGGGCGAGCCGGCGAATCGGCGCACTGGTCGAGCGCCTGCGCGAGCACGGCGCCGAGGCGGGGGCGTCGGCGGACGACCCGATCGTGAAGGAGCTGACCGATGAGATCGTGCGCCTCTCAATCCGGCACGGCGTGCTGACCGAGTACACGGCGTTCCTGGCGCGCGAGGATGTTCGGCTCGCCGACGCCGACACCCAGCGGGCCGAAGCCAGGGATCGGGTCAATGAGCGCGCCCTGCCGATGCGATCCGGCATGAACGCCATGTACCAGACGGAGAACGCCCAGGAATGGGCTCGGCAGGACACGCTGAACCGGCGCAACTATGCCTACGACGGCGCGATGAACCGCGTTGCGCTGGGAGGTGTGCAGCAGATCGCCGACCGCGCGCTGTTCGAGCGGAACGGGCAGTGGATCGACAGCCGCCTGGCGTCGCGTGAACTCGATCTGGCGCCGGACGAGGTGGTTGAGTTCGGCAGCGAGGCGCACGGCCAACTCGTCGAACGGCTGGCGCGCGAGGGGCGGCAGGCCCTGCTGGCGCTGGTGGGCGATATGCTCATCGAGGTGGACGGGCGGGCGGTGCTCGTTCGGGCGCCGGAAGCGGAAAGCGAGTGAGTGCGCTGGTGACGGCGACGCGACGAATCCTTGTCGTCGAGGACGACGCGGCGATCCGCGAGGCGGTGGTCGCGTCCCTCGACGCCTCGGGATACGCGTGGCTGGCGTCGGCGCGGGGTGATGCCGGCGCGCGCCTCGCGATCGAGTCGGAGATCGATCTGCTCCTGCTCGATGTCATGCTGCCGGGCGCCGACGGCTTCGAGGCGCTGCGCACGGTTCGCTCGGCGCGCCCGACACTGCCGATCATCATGCTCACGGCGCGCGGCGCCGAGGCGGACCGCGTGCGCGGGCTGCGCCTCGGCGCCGATGATTATGTGGTCAAGCCGTTCGGACGGCAGGAGTTGATCGCGCGCATCGAGGCGGTGCTCCGGCGCAGCGCCGAGCGGCCGACCGATGTGCGCCGCGTCGCAATTGCCGGTGGCCATGTGGATCTCGAGTCGCTCGAGGCGACATTCGGCGATGGCGGGCGCACGATGCTCTCGACGTTGGAGGCGGACCTGCTCCGCTACCTGGCGTCGTGCGCCGGGCGCGTGGTCTCGCGCGCCGAACTGCTGGAGCGGGTGTGGCGCCTCGATTCGCGCGGGCTCGAGCGGTCGCGGACCGTCGACATGCAGGTCAAGCGATTGCGCGAGAAGCTGCGCGACAACGGCGCGCTCATCCGGACCGTGCGGGGGCGCGGATACCGCTTCGCGTCGCCGGAGTGCGGAGGGGATGGATCGTGACCCGGTCGCGCGGCACATGGTTGGTCTTTGCGCTGTGCATGGGGCTGATGCTCACGGGTGTCGGCTGGGGCGGCGCGGCGTTCGTGGCGGCCGACCGGCGCGCCGCCCTCGACGCCGCGCTGCGTGAGCGGACGCGCCTCGCGCTCTGGCGGGCCGACACCGCGCTCGCGGCGATCGTCGCGGCGGAGAACGCACGGCCCCATGTCCTTTACCAGCCATTCATCGCGCAGGCGGGGAGCGAGCCGTCGCTGATGCCGTCGCCCCTGCTGCTCTCGCCGCCGACGGGCACGCTGCTGCATTTCGAAATTCGCAGCGGAGAGGCGGCGTCGCCGCAGGCGCCAAGCGGGGCGTGGCGCGACCGCGCTCTCGCGGCGGGCATCGGCGGTACAGCAATGGACGCGGCGACGGCGCGACTCCATACGCTGCCGATCGACGCGCTGACGGCGGCTCAACCGATTCCCGCATCGTCGGCGCCAGAGCGCGAGGAACAGGATTCGGATCGGCGTGAGGCATCGGCGCGCATGGCGTTCCCCTACGCGACCGAAGAGAACGAGTAGAAGGAGAGGTACCGAGCGAAACGAGAGATCCAGAGC
>JBICHM010000252.1:0-27665 GCA_043101835.1 Phycisphaerales bacterium
GACCGGCGGCGCTGCGAACACGCTGACGCCGCTGGGCGCGGAAGCCCCCTTCACGCTGGCGGTTGCCAACCCCTTTGACCTGAACGTAGACGGCGTGGTGGATGGCGCGGACATCGGCATCCTGCTTGGCGCCTGGGGCACGAGCTACGCCCCGGCGGACTTCAGCACCGACGGCACGATCGACGGGGCGGACCTGGGCATACTGCTGGGCGCATGGACGACCTGAGCCCCCCTCGCCGCGGGCTGCGGGGCGGTATACTCTCCCCCCACTGAGCGGGCGCATAGCTCAGTTGGCTAGAGCGCTGCCGTCACATGGCAGAGGTCACTGGTTCGAGTCCAGTTGCGCCCATTGGGGTATCCCGCACACGCCCGCGCCCGACCGCGCGGGCGTGTTTCGTTGGTGCGGTGGATTGCCTGCCGGATCGGGCTCGCGCTCGGGTCCGCCGGATGGCGCCATTCACTCTGCGCTGCCGTACAGCACGAACGCCGCCCAGTAGTACGGGTGCTCGAATGGGCGCTCGTGCGCATTGGCGGTGACGATGCGTCCGCGCCGCGCCGACGGTCCGCGGGAGGCGGCCGCCGCGATTGCCTCAGGATCGGCGCCGATCAGGCGGTCCCGCTCGGCGGTGGTCAGGGCGCGCAGCCAAGCCTGCGCCTCGCGCAGCGCGGCGAGTTTGGGGAGCGATTCACCTCTATCGTATTTCGCGCCGTCGATCTCGCGTGCGCTCTTCGTCTCACCCAGCCAGTTGGCGTAGAAGCGCGCCATCAGGAGCGCGGTCGCCAGATCGTCCACCTTCCACAGGCTCGCGAGCACCGTGTCGGCGCCGCCGACGAGGAGACCGAGAGGCAGACCCATGTCGGTGCCGCCCTGGCGGATGCCTCTTCCGGTGTCGCAGGCGCTCAGCGTGACGAGCTCGACGCCGCGAAGCTGACCGCCCCAATGCTCGAGGATTTCGCCGAGCGTGAGGAAGCCGATGTCGTCGATCGTTGGCTCCGCCGGCTTCGTCAAGGCAAGGCTGGCGAGCAGCGGGTCGCGGTCGTTGCCGAGCAGGCCGTGCGTCGCGTGGTGGATGACTTGTGGCGTCGACGACTCCACCGCCTTGCGAACAGCGGGCGCTGTCGCCTTCTCCCCAAGCAGCAACGTGGCATCCTCGCCCAGCATCGCCGCAATGGCGGTGGCCTCCAGGCGCGTCGCCGGCAACGGGCTCAGCTCGGCGCCGTAGAAGCGCACCTGCTCCAACGCCGCGGCGTCGGCTGCGACGCCGTCGGCCGACAGATCGAATAAACGCATCGACCGCAGGCCGTCCGCGACCGGCGCCTGCGACATCTGCACGCCCATGCGTCCGGTGGCCAGCGCAACCTCGATCTCCTCTCCGTCGCGCCAGACGCGCGCGGCGACCGGGCGTTCGTCCGCGACGCCGCGCGTGACGAGCGTCTCCGCCGCCTCCTGGATCGCCGGTCCGAGGTCGGTGGGTGATTCGAGCGAGCGCTCTCCGTAGGTCAGCAGCACATCGCCCCGCCGCAGGCCGGCGAGCGCGGCGTTGGAGCCCTCTGTCACCATGGTCAGCAGCACGCCGGTGTCTGGGACGGTGGAGTCTTCCGAATCCGAGCCGCCGCGGCCGAACACCGGGTCGCCGACGATCACGCCGCCGGAAGACGCCAGCGGGGCGGACTCACTCGCGAGCGTGCGCGGCCGAAGGGCCATCGTCGCGCTGGGGGCGTAGGCGACCGGCCGGCCGAGCAGCAGGTCGATGGACAGTGCGGTGAGCGTGCCGCCGGGTACGACGAGCACCGACTCGGCGCCATCGAGCAGCGAGAGCAACTCGGCGGGCGCGGCGGCGCTCCGCGCGGCGTCCAGCGTCTCCTCGGCGAGCGCACTGCGGGAGCGAGGCCGTGCTGCGAGCGCCTCGCGCAGCGCGCGCAGGCTCGTCACCGCTGTCTCGGTCTCGTCCTTCGTGCTTGCGAGTGTGAGACCACGGACACGCCCGTCGCGCGCGACGAGCGCGATGGCGCCACCAGCGGTCCACGACCAGGTCACGAGCGCCTCGCCAGGCCGGAGGGCGGCGACGATCTGCTCGCTTGTCATCGGATCCAGCGTGGGCGTCAGCCCGCGGAGTTCCTGGAAGACGGCTGCGGTGCGCTCGCGCAGGTCGCGTCGGGCGTTGCGGACACGCCGCGTCCATTCCGCCTTCTGGTCGTCGGGCGCCACGGCAAGGCGCGACTCGGCTTCTGCGAGATCAAGTCGGGCCTGCTCCTCGGTCTTCAGCGCCGCGTCGTATCGGGCGAGGCGTGCTTCTTCGAACCGTGCGCGGAGCGCGAGCGCCGCGGCGTCGCGGCCGCCGGCGAGGAGATCCAATCCGGCACGGCCGCGCCCACGTTCGAGGACGGAGAGCGCTTCGGCGGATTGATCGAGGCCGACGAGTGTTCGGGCGTAGCCGGCCGCGATCCCGGTCAGGTTGAGTTGTTCGCCGAACTGCGCGCGCGTGGCGGCGCCGCCGGCCACCTTCACGCGCTGCCGCTCCGCCGTCGCCAGCGCCTCGCGGTAGTACGGCTCGGCCTCGGCAAGCCTGCCTTGGTCCTTGAGCAGGGAGCCCATGTTGTTGATCGATGTCAGCGTATCCGGATGCGCATCGCCCAGCACACGGCGGTAGCCGGCTATCGCCTCGCGAAAGTACGACCCGGCCTCGGCAAGCTTGCCCTGCGACTGGAGCAGGACACCCATGTTGTTGATCGAGATCAGCGTATCTGGATGCGTATCGCCCAACGCGCGCCGACAGCCGTCCAGCGCCTCGCGCAGGTATGGCTCGGCGTCGGCAAGCCGACCCTCCAATGCGAGCACGGTGCCTATGTTGTGCATGGAGGCCAGCGTGCTTGGGTGTGTTTCACCCAGCGCGCGCCGCCTACCCTCCAACGCCTCGCGGTGGTACAGCTCGGCCTCGACAGTCTGGCCCAGGGCCTCAAACAGCGAGCCCATGTTGTTGATGGAGTCGAGCGTGCTCGGGTGCTGATCGCCCAGCACAAGCCGTGAGCCCTCCAACGCCTCGCGGTAGTACGGCTCGGCCTCGGCAAGACGGCCCTGGTCCTTGAGCAGGGTGCCCACGTTGTTCATCGAACTCAAAGTGTCCGGGTGCGCATTGCCGAGTGCGCGCCGCCTGCCCGCCAGTGCCCCGCGGTAGTACCGCTCGGCCTCGGCGAGCCGGCCCCGGGCCTTGAGCAGGTAGCCCATGTTATTGATGGTGGTCAGCGTGTTCGGGTGCGCATCGCCCAGCGCGCGTCGCATGCCCTCCAGCGCTGTGCGCTGGTACGGCTCAGCCTCGGCAAGCCGGCCCTGCGACTCAAGCAGGAAGGCCATATTGTTGACAGAGGTCAGCGTGTCCGGGTGCGCGTCGCCCAGCACTCGGCGCCTGCCCTCCATCGCCTCGCGCTGATAAGGCTCGGCCTCCGCAAGCCGGCCCAGTGACTGGAGTAGGGCGCCCATGTTGTCTATCGAATACAGCGTGTCCGGGTGCTCGTCGCCCAGCGCGCGCTGGCGAGCCTCCACCACCTCGCGAAAGTACGGCTCCGCGTCGGCGAGCCTGCCCTGTGCATAAAGCAGGGCGCCCATATTGCTGAGCGAGGATTGCGTGTCCCGGTGCTCGTCACCAAGGACGCGTCGGCGGATCTCGAGTTGTCGCTCGGTCACCGCCTGCGCGTCGGCGTATTGGCCCTCGCCGTAGAGCCGAATGACCTCCGCGACCGTTCCTACAAGCGAGTCCATGGCGGAGCGGTCAACATCGGTGAGGCTGTGGTAGAGCCGCAGATCAACGAGGTACCGTCGCGTATTACCCACCTCGTGCCACTCACTCGGGTCGCCAGCCGCGTCGCGCCATCGCACTATTTCATCTGTATTGCCTTGGTGCTCGACCCGAAGCGCGAGCGCGCGCTCCGTCAATGCGATCACTTCCTCGAGCAGCGCATCCTGCGCTTCGCGCGTCTCGGCATCAAGCCACGAGACGTCGATCTCCGCGATCCTCTCCTCGAACTCCCCCACCTTCGCCGCGACATCCTCCGGCAGCGTCGGGCGGACGACATCCAGCGGACGCAGTTCGGGCGGTAGTTCGTCGGGGTCGGGATTCCATTCGGGCAGGTCGAGCGTGAACGGTTCGGGCGCCGCCGGCGTTGCTTTCTGCGCGAGCGCCGACGGCGCGAGCAGCATGCCGGCGGTGAGCCCAAGCGTCAGACGAACGAGCAAAGGCATTCCTATTTCTCCGTCTGTGGCCGCACAGGAAAGGCGACGAAGCGAGCGTCAATGACGCCGTCGAGATCACGCACCCAGTCGATGGAGCGGCGGACGATCTGCCCGCGCCGGGCCATCGGCTCGCGCGTCTCGCCGTGCACGGTGATGTCGGCGCCGTCGTAGATGAGGACGGCGCCCTCGGGCAGTTCATCGCGCTCCCAGGTGGGCTCGCCTCGTGACGCGACCCACTCGCTCCAGGACGGCAGCGGCTCGCGCGAGGCGAGCAGCATGAAGCCCTGCGAGCCGGGGTCGCCGCTGAGGTTGTAGAGCAGGCCGTCCGGGTTTTCGAAGGGGTCGGAGGGGTAGTCGAGGCGCTCGACTGACGCAGGCGGCGAGTCGGCCGACGCCGGGACGCGCAGGCGCACCTGCCCGTCGATATCGAGCGAGACGAGGTAGAGGTAGGTCGGCGCCGCAAGGCGCGCGTGGACGGTCACATCGTCGCCGATGCGCGGGCGCGTGCTCGTGGTCGGCGCGAGGCGGGCATCGGCGAACATCGCGCCCTGTTCCACGAGTGTGCCGTCGCTCTCTACATACCGGTAGTGCCGCACTTGGAATGACTCGACGAGCGGGCCGGTCGACGCGACGGCGCCCGCATCCTCCGGCGGCGCCGGCGCACGCATCGAGTTGGCGACGACAATCGTGAGCAGGATCGCCGCCAGCGCGATGGTCGCCGCCGCGAGCATCCGGCCGCGTTGCGGGCGAATCGGCCGATCGTCTGCGCCGGTGAGCGGACGCAGCGCGTCGGCGAGTTCGCCGACCGAACCAAATCGCGATTCCGGTTCCGGTTCCGTCGCGCGTCGGGCCACCTCCAGCAGCCCGCGGAACTCCTCCGAGAGCCGCAGCTGCTCCATCGTGGCGGCGCGGAAATCGGCGAGCTTCTCCGGCCGCCACCCCGAGAGCAGCTCCATGAGCACGACACCGATTGCGAACTGATCCGCCGCGGTCGAGCCGGGGCCCTCCGGCGGCGAGTATGCCGGCGTGTATCCGTCACCCGTGGGGGCCGAAAGGTCGCGCGCGAGGCCGTAGTCGGCAAGCGTCCACCGGCCGGCGAGGCGCAGGATGTTGCCCGGCTTGATGTCGCCGTGGGTGACGCCGTGCTCGTGCAGGTGTCGCGTCGCCGACGCGATCTCCAGCGCGATCGACGCGGCGTCTTGCTTCGTGCACCGGCCGTGACGCTCCAGGTGCAGCTTCAGCGTCAGCGGCTCGTACGACGTGTGATCGAGGACGGCCTGATCCGTCGTCGCGGGATCGGCCAGCGGCATGACGCAGCACAGCCAGCCGTCGGCGAGCCCGACATCCTCGATCGGAAACAGCCCCGGGTGCGGCGGCACGCGCTGGCGCAAACGCTTCAGCCCCTCAAGCTCGACCGCCCTCTCCACCGGCACGAGCTTGCACGCCCGATGGTGCTCGGTGAGTGAATGCCTGGCGAGCCAGACCTGGCCGAAACCGCCGACGCCGAGGCAGCGGAGGAGTTCGTGGTTGGGAATTGCAACGGGCGGCGCTTCGGGGAACGGGGCGGGCGACGTACGGTGCGCTGCCTGTTCAACGGGGCTGCTCGAGGTCGTCGCGTCGCCGCTCCTGGATGACTCCAGCCGGTCGAAGTACGCGTGCACACGATCGCGCGTCGAGCTCGAGCCGTCGTCAGGAGGCGTGACGACAGCCTCGAGCATCTGCTCGGCCTTCCAGTCGCGATCGTCCGGGTCGGTCATTCAGCGCTCCCGTACAGCACGAATGCCGCCCAATAATAAGGGTGCGCGTACGGATGGTCGTTCGCGTTCGAGGCAACGACCCGTCCGCGGCGCGCGGATGGGCCGCGGGAGGATTCCTGGGCGATCGCATCGGGATCGGCGCCGACGAGACGGTCGCGCTCCGGCGCGGTCAAGGCGCGCAGCCACGACTGCGCTTCGCGAAGGGCTGCGAGCTTCGGCATGGGCTCGCCGGCGTCGAAGTGTCTGCCGTCGATCTCGCGTGCGCTCTCGGTCTCGCCGAGCCAGTTGGCGTAGAAGCGCGCCATCAGGAGCGCGGTGGCGAGATCATCCACCTTCCAGAGGCTGGCGAGGACGCTGTCCGCGCCGGCAGCGAGGAATCCCAGGGGCAGGCTCATCACCGTGTCGCCCTGCGCGACGCCCAGGCCGGTGTCGCAGGCGCTGAGGGTCACGAGTTCGCAGCCACGCAGCGCACCGAGCCACTCGCCCATCACCTCCTCGAGGGTGAGGAAGCCGATGTCTTCCAGCGTGGGTTCGTCCGGCTGGGTGAGCGCGAGGCTGGCCTCGTACGGGCGACGGACGCTGCCCATCATGCCGTGGGTCGCCAGGTGCAGAAAGCGCGGCGGGCTCGCCATCGCCGCGGCGCGGAGATTCGGGGCCGTCGCCGCCTCGCCGACCAGGAGCGTCGCACCGGGAAGGAGCGCGCCGATGGCTTCGGCCTCGCGGCGCGTCCCCGGGAGCGGTGGGAGCGTGCCGCCGTACAACAAGACCTGCTCCATGGACGAGGCCCCGGCCTGCTGCAGGTCCACGGCGCGATCGAGGAAGGCGACCTGCTCCCTCGCGCCTTCGGCTTTTCCATCGAAAATCGGCGCACCAAGGACAAGAGCGCCGGCTGCCGCGCCGCCCGCCGGCGACGCAAGGCGCGGGCGCATGGCGATCGTGGCGCTCGGTGCGTAGGCAATCGTCGCGTCGGGCAGCAGCAGCTCCATCGGGACCCGGTGCAGCGGGCCGTCGGGGATCGTGATGATCCGCTGCGCCCCGGCGAGCGCGTCGACGAGTTGGGGAACCAGCAGCGCGTCCTGTGCGTTCGCGACTGCTGCGTCCGCGACGGCGGGCGAGCCGCGGCGTTGGACCGCGGCGCGCAGCAGTTCAATCACCGAGCGGAGCCCGTCAACCTGGACACGATCTGCCGCGATTCGCACTGCCCGAACGTCGCGCGAAGAGACGATGATCGCCGCAACATCGTGATCGGACCAGATGAACTGGACCACAGTCTCACCGTCGTCGAGCAATGACTGCACCTGCGCAACCTGCATCGGGTCGCCTATCGGAGCGACTTGTCGCAGGACCGCGTACATCTCGGCAGAGGCCTCAACCATCCGCTGCTGAGTGGCACGGAGATGATCGAGAGCGCCGTCCAACTCATCCTGCATCGGAATGGCCTGACGCTCCCTCAGCCCTTGATTCTCTCGAAGTGCGTCGGTGAACGCTCGAATTGCCTCGACACGGCTTTGCGCGGACAGCTCGTCCTGGCGCGCCGCATCGACTCGTGCCCTTGCCTCTCGATACCGCTCGCGGAACGTCTCATTCTCAGAGGAATCTCCTCCGCTTTCAGGTCTCCCAAAATCGCCCCTTGCGAAGAGATCAAGCGCCGCCCGACTCCTGCCTTGCTCGATCGCATTCATCGCACCCGAGCTATCGCCGCGCGCCATCCGAACAAGGGCCAACTCAGTTGCGATCGACTGAATCCGGAGTTGCTGGGAACGCCCAGCTCGCTCGCTCGCTTCCCCCGACTCGGCGCGCATCACCTCCGCCACCGCAAGCGCTTGCGTCAATCGATCCACGGCAATGCGAATCAGGCCCAGTTCTGCCAGTGCAGACCCGTAGTTGTAACCGGCTTGAATCGTGAGCCGATGATTTGGGCCGTACACCCTCTCCGCGCGCGCCAAGATATCCGCAAGCAGATCGATTGCCTCGTCGGTGCGATCCAGTTGCACAAGCGATCTGCAGAATGATTCCTGAATCGACATCGCGAGGGGATGATCCGATCCCATAACTCGAGAAATAGTCTCAACAACCAATGCAAGGCGATCAACATCGACTGCATCTGTCTCCGCACTCACACTCGCGGCCGCCATATTGTTTGCAGCGAAAAGGGTCCGCGGATTCTCCGGCCCGAGCCTACGACTTCGCGTCTCAAATAGGTCTTCGAGCAAGGGCAACGCATCGCGACTTCGACCGACTTCGTCCAGAAATACGCCGAGCATCGACTGGAGCGCCAGTACAGCGCGGTGTTCTTCCCCAAGCGATTCGAGAGCGCTCTCGAAGCCTGCACGCGCATACTGAACCCCCGCGTTCTGCTGACCCATTTGGAACAACATTCTTGAATACGTTGCCACGGCCTCAAAGTAGAGATGGTGGTCTTCACCATACATCGCACGTCGGGATTGCAGTGCAAATCGCGCATACGGCTCTGCCTCTGCCGGACGATCCGCCTCAAGCATGACCGCTGCGAGATTGTGCGCAGCATCAACGGTGAATGGGTGGCGTAATCCAACCAAGTCACGCAGTGAATACAGCGCATATCGAGTGCAAACTCCGCCCGTATAGGGATCACCGGACTCAGCGAGAGCACCGCCATACACCATGGTGACGACTACGGTGTTCAGATCCGACATCCCGCGAAGCCGCTGAAATGAGACTGCGGCCTGCCTGATGTAGCTCGCACCGAGAAATGGATCACCTTGGCGTACGAATGCTGCACCGGTGTTGTACACAGTCGATGCCGTGCTCGGGTGGTCGGTTCCGAGCCGGTCGACTGTCGCGTCAAGGAGGCGGTCCAGCTGGGGGCGCACGGTGATGAGGCCACCCTGGATAGAAATCGCCGCCGCTTGGTGCGAACTGAGCGGCCGTTTCAAGTAGCTATCAGCGCTGAGATCCCCTTGCACTGCGAGGATGGCGAGTTGATCGACATGTTCAACGAAGCTCTCTTGATCTCGACCGGCGATCGCTGCGGTCGCCCGGCTCTCGGTCTGGATGAGTTGCCAGATCAGCTGGCGCTGTGCATCCGAAGCCGCGAGTACCTTGGTGACGCGATCGACGGTTCTCGCCGCTTCAACGATCTCGAACCATTCTCCAGCGTCAGGCCCGTTGGTGTTCCAACGCGGCCCTTGACCATGGCGCCCCTGATGCGCACGCCGTATCGCGTGCACTTCGCGTGCGACTTCAAGCGCTTGCGCAAGCGCCTCATCCTGCTCCTCACGCGTCGGCGCCGTCAGTCCGGTTTCCTCCAGCTCCGCGATTCGCGCCTCCAACTCCGCCACCTCCGCCGCGACATCCTGCGGCAGCGTCGGACGCTCGATGTCCAGCGGGCGCAGCTCCGGCGGCAGATCCTCAGGATCCGGTTCCCACTCGGGCAGGTCGAGCTCGAAGGACTCGGCTTCGGCGGGCGTCGGGGCGTGTGCCGACGGCGTCTGGGCATTTGCCGGCGCTCCGACAAGCACACTGAGCGCGAGGACGATGACGGAAGGGGCACATTGCGGCATGGTTGCTCCTCTGCTTTCGAAGGCTCGCGCGCAATTCGAGAGGTTGGTCAGCGTACGGGGGGCGTCGCGGATCCCGAGGGCGTTTCTCCCGTGCATCGCCGGTGGCGCCGCGCATCGACAGCGCACCACCGGCCCGCCGACGCCAGACTTTCACGCCCGCAACGTGTTTTCCCAGGGATTCCACCTGCTCTCGAGACCTCGTGATCGATTCCAGGGCGAGGCACGGCGCGGCGGACGCGCCGGCGCCGATAGACTCCCCTGAAGCCAAGCGCAAGGCGATGGCCGCGGCGGAAACCCGAATGTGGGCGTCGGCGTCGCCGGCGGATGAGGCGTGGACGACGGTTCGATCACCCGACTGTTGCAGGATGTGAACACCGGCGCGCCGGGCGCGGGCGACCGGCTCTTCGACCGCGTCTACGCGGAACTCCGAGCGATGGCTCGTGCCCGCCTCGCGCACGAGCGACGCGACGCCGCGGACGGCGGGACAACCGACATGGTCCACGACGCGTACGACCGCCTGGAGGGGGAGGCCCTCGAGAATCGCCGCCACCTCTTCTTCGTGTATGCGAGGGCGATGCGTCAGATCCTGGTGGAGCGGGCGCGGCGGAACAACGCCCTCAAGCGGGGCGGCGGACGCCATCGCATCTCGCTGACGCTCGCCGAGCCAGTCGGCGCAACAGCGCCCCGTCAGATTGACGCGCTCACCGTGGACGACCTCCTCGAGCGCCTCCGCTCGACCTCCGGCCGCGAGGCGCAGGTCGTCGAACTCCGGTTCTTCGGCGGTCTCTCCGACGCGGATATCGGCGCGATCCTCGGTGTCTCGGACCGGACAGTGCGCAACGACTGGTCGAGCGCCCGCGAGCGCCTGGCGAGTTGGCTCGACGATTAGCAGACACCGGCGGGCACACGACCAAATCATCGTGTCGCCCGGACGATCGTCGCGATGGCGGCTTGGACCTCCGGCGGGAGCGCGGGCCAGGCGTCTGCCAACTCCGACAATCCGGAGTCATCTTGCGGCCCGCCCTCCGGAGTTGCGCCCTTTGGGGTTTCCCGCACACGCCCGCGCCTGATTGCGCGGGCGTGCTTTGGTGGTGCGCTTGGGGTGGGTTCTTCTCTGTTCCACTGGAGGCAAGTCCGGGGTTTGTGCAAGTCCACCCCGCGCGGGGATGGAGGGGCGTCCACTGGCGGGGTATCAGCGGGGGTCGGCACGCGCGGCGGCGTTGCTGCAATGGGCCGATGGCGTCACAGACAGGAGACCTCCGGATGCCCCGTCAGACACTCCTTGCAGGCTTCACCGTTGCAGCCGCGCTGCTCGGCGGCACGGGATGCGCATCGGACTTCAGCCTGATCCGCGCGCACGAGCGGTCGGAGCAGAAGGCCGGCGAGCGCGTGGCGGTGATCATCGGCCCGGAGACAGACCGCACCGGCGAGGTCGCGATCGGCGCCGTCGCGGCGGCTGCGATCCCCGTGCTGATCGACTATGGCGTGAAGCTGGTTGAGAAGGAGATCAAGCGCGAAGCGGCGCGCTACACAGCGCAGTACAGCGCATTTGGCGTGAGTGATGCGTTCTACAAGCCGAGTGACGCTGTGGACCGCGGCAAATCGCTCTACACCGGCCCGACGCCGACAGTGCATTTTGAAAGCGTTGTCGTGCAGCGTGAGGTGATGATCGGGGAGGGCGACGCCGCGCGGAGCGAGACTGCGCTGCGCCTCCAACTCGACCGGATCGCGTCGAGCGATGGCATGTTCTTTCGGCTGGCGCCTTCGACGATCGAGATCCCCTACTCGAAGTGCAAGCTTCGGAGCGGCGATGACGATGTGGATATCGAGGTGCGCCTGACGATCGACGCCTACTGGATCGACGAAAAAGGGGCGGCGCAGGTGAAGTCGTTCGCGCTTGCGCCGGTCATCGTCCCCGGTGTCCCTGTTGGGCCGGCGTCCGAATGGACTGAATCGGAGCAGGTGGCGGTGAATGCGCACCTCGCGCGAACCCCGACGACGTGGATCCCGATGATTCCGCGAAGCGTGATCGACAAGGACAACGACAAGTATGGTCTCGGCACGTTCGTCGTCCGCGCTGAAATCAAGGAGTTCGATGACTTTGGGAAGCGCGTGACGGCTGTCGGCGATGTCGTGGCGGAAAACCGCGATGACTGGGTCAAGCAACTCACGAAAGCGATTCTTGGAGAAGACGAGTCATGAGACGGCGCTGTCGCATGATCGCGAGCATGCCGATCGCCATCGGCTGGTCCCTGAGCGGCATCGGCGCGTGCGCCGCGGGGCTTCCCGGTGAAGGCGCCACGCAACGTGAGGCGCAGCGAGAGTCGCTCCGCACGTTCATTCGCGACCAGGACCCGCGCACACCTGAGGATGCGATCGAGATCTGGCGGCAGGTGAATGCGGTCACGGAGTTCCGCGACGAGGCTCGCGATCAGCAGGTCGTCGATCGCGCCTGGGGCGCAGAAGAGAAGCGCAACCTGCTCTCGATGCTCAAGGAGTTCGTGCAGGGCGGCCAGGCCGACCTCATCGGCGATTTCGATGCACTCGACGAATGGCCTGATTGCGTGGCGGTGGGCGCGGGCGATGACTGGTGGGGCAGCGGCGTGCTGGTTGCGTCAAACGTCGTCGTCACCGCGGCGCACAACCGGGTAAAGCCTCGCGAGGAGACGCTCCTGCAGCATGTCTTCTTCGGGCCGGATGTTCGGAAACCGGGCACGCGGGTGGCGATCGTTGGTCAGCCCCACCTCTACCCGAACCCCGCCGGCCCTGCGGCGACCGTTCCGGATCTCGCGGTGTTGATCCTCGCCGAGCCGGCGCCGCAGCATGTCGAGCCGCGCGCGTTCGCCGCCCCGAATGCGCTCGATGACCCGCGTGTGCATGCGGTGAAAGTGGTCGGATACGGCGGCGACAGCCCGGCGAGCGGCGTGACGAATGCGGGGAAACGCCGAAGGTCGGATGTGCCGCTGCACCAGCGGCTCTGCACCGCCGGAGACCTGCGGACGCTTGATTGCTATTCGTCCTTCGAGTTCGTCGCGGGGCGGAAGTTCCTGAATCGTGGCGTGTGCCCGGGGGATAGTGGCGGGCCCGCCTATGTGCGTGATCCGGAGACGGACGAGTGGTCGCTGGCGGGAATCACACGCCGGACCACTGGTCCGGGCACTCGCGCATGCGGCGATCTCTCGGTGCATATTCGTCTCGACACCGAGGACTTCATGCAATGGATTCGCGCGATTCCGGGCGGAACGTGGCCGTAGGGGCGCGATCGTCACGTTGCACAGTTTGCCTGGGCCGACGCATCACTTGGAGGCGGAGCGCACGGCGGTGCGCAGTGGCGGCGCCAGATCCTCGAGGATCTCGCCGAGCCCTGCGCTCCAGGCGGTGAGGATGTCGTCGGGGGCGGCGGTGGCGGCGTCGTGTGCGGCGCCGGCGGTGCGGTGCAGGAGGATCTCGCCTCGTTCGTCGACGAGCGTTGCGCGAAGCGTGATGACGGCGCGGGGTGCGCCGGGGGTGCGGACATCGGCGGAGAGGTCGGCGACCTCGATCAGCAGGCGCACGCGGGCGGCGCCGGCGGCTTCGTCAGGAACGATCGCAACGCCGCTGGAGGCGAGCGTGCGCGACACGGCGCCGGCGATGAGTTCGCCGGGGTCCGCGGCCCACTGGGCGTAGTAGGCGGGCTCGACGCCGGCGTCCGCGACCCGGTACTGGAACGAACGCGTGTCGTAGGGCGGCGCGACGACGGCGCGCGGGACCGCGAGCGCGATGGGCGTCGAAGCGGCTTCGAGCGCTGGCGCACCGGCGTCTTCCGGCGCGGGGAGCGTGTAGTAGGCCCGCTCCGGGTAGGGATGCACGAGGTTGCATCCAAGGAGGAACACGGGCGCAAGCAGCGCGGGGGCGAGGCGGCGAAACGGCGTCATGGCCGGCTCCCGGGGAGGGTGCGCGAGGGCGGTCTCGAGAGGAGTTGCGAGGGGTTCGTCCGCAGGTCTTCGAGCAGGGCGCGGAGGTCGAGGGCGGCGCTGCGGAGCACGCGCACGGTGTCGGTGATGGCGTCGTCGTTGGAGGCGATGAGGGCGTCGATGCGCTCGAGCGTGTCGGAGAGGTCGGCCATCGAGTCGATCAGGTCCGGCATGCTCGCTTCGAGCTGCGTGACGACCAGGTCGGCCTGCGCGAGGGTGCCGGCTTCGTCGAGTTCGGCGACGACCGCCTCGAGACGCGCGCTCATCGTGTTGAGACTCTCGACGGTTCGAGCGAGTTCGCCGTCGGGCTGGACGATCCAGTCGGCCTGCTCGAGCGCGCGGGTTGCGCCCTCGCTGGCGAGGCGGAGCTCGCGCATCGCGTCGGAGGTGGTGTCGATGAGCCCGGCGTTCTCGAGCGCATCGAGCGTGCGGACGATGCGGTCGGCGAGGACGCCGAGGTCGGCGGCGCCGCTTGCGGTGTCGAGTTCGCCGAGCACATCGCTCAGGCGCTCGATGGCCAGGTGGATGGGGCCGGTGTCGCCGGCGATGCGCATGGAGGCGCGGTCGTGGGTTGCGCTGGGATCGCGATGGAGTGTGAAGACGGCGCCGTCGGCGACGGGTGCGCCCGACGATGCTTGGCCGGCGTGGAACGCCACAGCGCCGGTGAGGAGGGTGCGGAGCGAGTTGGTGTCGACGACGAGGCCGTGGTCGAGATCGAGCGCAACGTCGAGGCCGCTGAGTTCCCAGAAGAAGGAGTCGCTGTCGACGAGGTGCGCCGCGTGATCCTCGATGAAGACCTCGACGCGGATATGGGCGCCGTCGGGCGCGATGGCGACCGCGTCGACGGCGCCGACCTCGACGCCGCGGTAGAGGACGGGCGAGCCGGGGCGCACCGCGCCGACGACCTCGGCTTCGAGCGCGAGGCGGAGGCCGGGCTCCGAGGGGGGCACGGGCGGGCGCGTCGGGAGGCCGTCGAAGGTGGTGGCGCGGCTGCCGGCGCCGGGGAGGCATGCGACGTAGGGGCCGGAGATGAGGGTGTCGAGCGATGCGACGCCGCCGACGCCGATCTCGGGCTGCTGGATCCAGAACTGCGAGCCTTCGGCGGCGAGCGCGCTGGCGGAGGCTTCCAGTCGGGCGCGGAGGGTGATGACGCCGGTCGTGACATCGGCGTGGACCGCCTCGACCATGCCGACGCGGACGCCCTCGAACTTGAGGGGCGACTTGCCGGCGACGATGCCCTCCGCGTCGTGGAACGCGATGGTGATCATGGGGCCTCGGTGGCGGATGCCGTCGTAGATCATGTATCCCACCGCGAACGCGGCGAGCACGGGCACGATCCAGACGGGGGAGATCCGGCGCGAGCGCGTGACGGTGGCCGAGGGGATCGCCTCGGATGATGACTGTTCCGTCATGATTCAGGGCTCCCGTTCGTTCCAGATGAGGCGCGGGTCGAAGCTCAGCGCGGCGAGCATCGTGAGGACGATGACGCCGGCGAAGAAGACGAGCCCGGGCCCGGGCTGCGCGCTGGCGAAGACGCCGAGTTCGGCGAGCGCGATGAGGATCGAGACCACGAAGAGATCGATGAAAGACCAGCGGCCGATGGATTCGACGACGCGATAGGTGGCGAAGCGCGCAGGTTTCATGCGTTTCCACCGGAAGTGGGCGGTCAGGGTGATCCACCCCATGAGGAGGAGCTTGATTCCGGGGATGAGGATGCTGGCGAAGAACATGAGGATCGCGAGGACGTATTGGCCGCCTTCGGTGAACTCGCGCACGGCGCCGTAGACGGTGTCCTGCTGCACCTCGCCGTACTCGACGAGCTGCAGGACGGGGAGCGTGTAGGCCAGCGGGAACATGATCGCGGCGGCGACGAGCAGCGCACCGGTGGTCTGGAGGCGTGCGCGCCGGATCGGGCGGGCGTGCGCGCGGGCGTGTGTCGCGCGGGCGCGTCGGAGGGCGTCGGGGTCGTAGGTGAATGAGAGCAGGATGAAGATGAGGATGAGGCCGAGGAGCGGGTACCAGCCGGCCTGGAGCGACGACTGACCGAAGTTGGTCAGCTTGGCATAGGCGACCACGATGGCGAGGAGGTAGACATCGAGCATCGCCCAGGTGGCGAGTTCATCGTGGAGGTGCTGGAGGCGCGCGCTGCTGAGGTCGGGGCGCCCGAGGCGGACGGGCAGGAGGATTGCGACGGCGAGGACGAGGCGCCCGAGGGGCGCGAGGACGCTCGCGAGGAGCACGAGCGCGCCGACGATGTACGCGCCGTTTTCGAGCAGGCCTCCGACGCCGGTGAGCAGTTGGTTGGCGTTCGATCGGCCGACCACGGAGAAGGTGAGGATGGCGTAGGCGTTGGCGGGGATGAAGAGGACGAGCCCGGCGAGCGCGAGGGCGAGGGTGCGATCGACGCTTCGGGGGGCGCGCCGGCTGAGGGTGGCGGCGCAGCGGGCGCAGCGCGCCGATTCTCGTTCCCGCAGTTCGGGCACGCTCTGCACGAGCCCGCAGAAGCGGCACGGGATGCGCGAACTGGCGGGGTTGGCCGGGATGGCCTGGGTCTGCGGCATCGTTCCCCTCACGAGCGGGCAGCGCGGAGTGTACCGACCGACACCCCGGATCGCGGCGTGGGGCCGACTGGACAACGGCGCGCCCACCGTCGACGATCCGCGCTGGCTCTTGCTGGGAGGACGACCGTGGAGCGATGTGTCTCGGCGGGGCGACGCGCACCGGTGATCTTCGTTGCGTTGCTGGCGTGGGCGCTCGCGCTTGCGGGGCACGGGCCGGTCGTCGGTGTGGCCGGCGCGATGCAGGACGATGCGGCGCTCGGCGCGCTCGGTCTGCCGCCGACGGCCGGGCCGGTGTTCGTGACCACCCGGTTCGAACTCTCCGAGCTGACGGCGGTGCACGATGAGGACGAGATCTTCGAGTTCTCCGGCGTGCTGACGCTCGAGTGGCTCGACGAGCGCCAGGCGTTCGATCCCGCGGCGTTCGGCGGGCCGGAGAAGGTCTTCTCAGGCGACTACCAGTTCAACGAGATGTCGCCGGGGTGGTTCCCGCAGTTGATCCTCGTCAACAGCGCTGGGCCGTTCGAGACCAGCGGCGTGACGGTTCGCATCCGGCCCGACGGGTCGTCAACGCTGGTGATGGCCGTCAGCGGCGCCGCGCGGGTGAACCTGGACATCCGCCGGTACCCCTTCGATCGGCAGCGCCTCGATGCGGTGTTCGCGGTGCTCGGGTTCGGGCCGGAGGAGGTTCGCCTGCGGACGGCCGAGGTGGAGGAGCCGATCGGCGACCTGGTGGCGCGCGTGCCGCAGTGGGAGATCGATTCGGTGACGCTCGCGCCGTCGGCGGCGTCGGGCGCCGGGGCGTCATCGGTGACGCTGTCCGTTCTGGTCGAACGGAAGTCGTTCCACGTGGTGCGCCTGGTGGTGATCCCGCTGGTGATCATCGTGGCGCTGTCGTTCACGGTGTTCTGGATGGATCGGTCGTCGCTGGGCGACCGGCTCGCGGTGTCGTTCATCGGGATCCTGACGGCGGTGACGTTCCAGCTGGTGATCGGCGACCTGTTGCCGAAGATCTCGTACTTCACGCTGATCCACGGGTTCCTGAATCTGAGCTTTCTGACGATGTGCGCGACGGTGGTGATCAATCTGGCGGTCGGAGCGCTCGATCGGCGCGACCGTCGGGCGGCGGGCGACCGGCTGGATCATCATTGCCGCTGGGCGTTTCCGGTTGCGTACCTGGCCATCCTCGGCGTGATGGTGACGGTCGCGTTCACAATCTTCTGATCGGGCGGATGCGCGGCGCGCTCGGTGCGTCGCAGTGAGGAGCGCGAGATGGACAACGGTCGTCACACCGTCACGTTCGGCCGGGGCGCGGCGCTGCTCGCGTGCGCACTGGGCGTCGCCGGCTGCCAGGCGCGTGGGTCGCGCCAGCTGCCGGTGGACCGGTTCAACTACAACCAGGCGATCGCCAACTCGGCGAACGAGCAGATGCTGCTGAACCTGGTGCGCCTGCACCACGGGGAGGTGCCCACCTTCCTGGCGGTGAACTCGGTGCTGACGCAATACGTCTGGACGGGCGAAGCGGGCATCTTTGGCTCGGGTGGGGAGAGCCTGGACTTCCCGGCGTGGTCGGTCGGCGGCAACGCGAATGTGCGGTACATCGAGCGGCCGACGGTGACGTACACGCCGCTCTCCGGGCAGGAGTTCGCGACACAGCTGCTGAGCCCCGTCCGCGCGGAGGTGGTCTTTTCGCTGGTGAGTTCGGGCTGGCCGCCTCGCGAGCTCCTGCTGATGACGCTGCAGCGCATCGGCGACATCGAGAACATCGGGTTCGCATCGGCGCGCGCGACGGCGGGCGACGACCAATCGCGCTTCGAGCGCGCGGTGGACATCATCATCGAGCTGGCGCGCCACGACGCGATCGAACTGGTGCGCTCCGCCGACCCGGCGTCCGCCGAGACCTATCTCGAGTTCGTCGCGGCGCCGGCGGGCGAGACCGCGGCGCTGGTCGACGAGTTCCGCGCGATGCTGGGCCTCGACGATGCGCAGACGCGATATCGCGTCACGCGACGGATCGTCGGGCGCGAGCCCGGCGAGATCACCATTCGCACGCACTCGCTGCTCGAACTGATGGGGCTGCTGTCGGCGGGGGTGGGGAACTCGGGCGGCGCGCCGGCGGGGCCGCTGGCGGTGGGCCGGTCGGTCGAGGCGCCTGCGGATGCGCTGGTGGCGGTCGAGTACCGGGGCGGGTGGTACGGGATCGACCGGTCCGACGAGCAGAGCAAGCGCGCGTTCGGCCTGCTGATCTACCTCTTCCAGATGCAGGCGTCGCAGGGCCCGGGCGTGGGTCCGGTCCTGACGGTGCCGGTCGGCTAGCGGAGGGCGCATCGGTCGCGCGAACGCCTCCCTCCGCGTATTGCAGCGGAGTATGGGGTCGGCTATAAACCGCGTATCGTCCGTGCGCCAGTTTCCGCCCGGTTCATATCGACCTGGCGGGGCACGATGGGCGTGTGGGTGGGAGCATCGAGATGCAACTGGCCGGCCGCATCGGTCGCGAGATGAGCCGGAGAGTCATCGCTGTTGCGATGCTGTCCGCGGCGTTGCTCTTGAGCGGCTGCGCCAACCGGCCGTCGGCGAGCTATACCGGATTCCTGAGCGACTACTCGCGACTCGAGCCAGTGAGCGATACGCGCGCCCGGTACGAGTCGGGGCGGGCGCGCGAGTACGAGGCGTTCATCGTTGAGCCGATCGAGGTGCTGACGCCGCGCGAGAAGCTGTCGGAGTCCGACCGCGAGGCGGCCAAGCGGCACTTCGACAGCCGGGTGCGACTGGCGATCCGCGAGGCGGGGTGGGGCGTCGTCGAATCCCCCGGCCCGAACGTCGGACGCCTGCGGATCGCGCTGACCGATGTCGCGAGATCAACGTGGTGGATGAAGCTCCACCCCGCGGCGCACGCGGCGGGTGTGGGGACCGGCGGCGCGGCGATGGAGGCGGAGGTGCTCGACTCGGTGACGGGCGAGCAGGTGGGCGCTGTCGTGCAGGCGGCGACGGGGAATCAGTTCGACTTCACCGCGTTCTCGACGCTGGACGACGTCAAGAACGCGATCGACAAATGGGCCGACATATTCCACGAGCGACTGGAGGAGCTTCGCGCTGCCTCCTGATCGCTCGCGCTGGTGCGGCCTGCAAGCCGCGGGAGATTGTGCATGTCTATTCGTGGTTTTCGACGACTCATGGACTGGTCGGGCGGCGGCTCGAAGGCCGGCGCGGTCGCGCTGGCCATCAGCGCGGTCGCGCTGGCCGGGTGCGCCGGCGGCGCCAAGCGCCCGGTGATGACCGAGGCGGAACTGCAGCAGGAGTCCGTCGCTGATCTCCGCGAGATGGCCGGCGCGACCCAGGTCGGCACGGGCAAGCTCTTCGGTCGCGTGACGGACCGGATCGAGGCCTCGCCGGACGGCCAGACGACGATCCACATCCTCGCGATGTCGGGGGGCGGCGACTACGGCGCCTTCGGCGCGGGCTTCCTCGTCGGGTGGGGCAATGCGCAGGATCCGTCGGCGCAGCGACCGGATTTCGACTTCGTCAGCGGGGTGAGCACCGGCGCGCTGCTGGCGCCCTTCGCCTACCTCGGCACCGACGAGGCGTGCCTGCAGGTGGAGGAGTTCTACCGGAACCCGAAGAAGGACTGGATGAAGCAGAACGGGATGATCCCGGTGCTGCCCGGGAACGCGTCGCTGATGAAGATTCCCGGCCTCGAGCGCGACATCCAGGCGGTCTTCGACGACGCGTTCATCGCGAAGATGGCGGCGCGCTCGCGCGAGGGAAAGGTGCTGGCGATCAGCGCGACCGATCTCGATCTCGGCCGCCAGAAGTTCTGGGACGCCGGCGAAGAGGCCGAGCGCATCGACGCCGGCGAGGCGGACGCGGACCGGATGCACCGCATCCTGCTCGCCTCGGCCGCGATCCCCTCGATCTTTCCGCCGATCGAGATCGACGGCTCCCTCTACGCCGACGGCGGCGTCACGGCGAACGTGCTGCTGCGCCTCGATCCGAACAGCCCGAACGGCTTCATCAATCGCTGGGCCGCGGCGTACCCGGATCGTCCGCTGCCGCGCGTGCGGTACTGGGTGATCATCAACAACCAGCTCACCCACGCGCCCAAGACGGTGCAGCCCAGGTGGATGTCGATCCTCGGCCCGGCGCTCGAGACATCGATCCGCTCGGGCACCCTGGCGGAGGTGCGGTGGCTGGCGGCCGAGGCGGACTACACGAAGGTGAAGTACGACGCCGACATCGAGGTGCGCGTGGTCGGGATCCCTGACGACTGGCGTGCGCCGGTGTCGGGTGATTTCCAGCAGGAGACCATGTATTCGCTGTCGGAGGTCGGCCGCCAGATGGGCGCCGACCCGAACTCGTGGCAGCTGTGGACGACCCCGCAGGACTGAAGTCAGCGCGTGCGGCGCGATCCGTGACCGGAAGGCGAGGAGCAAGCCATGTTTCGAGTGCGACTCGGGATGATCGGATGCGCGGCGGGCGGCCTGCTCGCGGCGCAGGCTGCGTGGAGTGCGCCGGCTGAAGCGCCCCAGCAGGATGTGCAGCGCCAGGTGCAGGAGCAGTCGGGGCAGCAGGCGCCAATGTCGCAGGACGACCTCGACACGCTGCTCGGCCCGATCGCGCTGTACCCCGACGCGCTGGTGGTGCAGATCCTCCAGTGCGCGCAGAGCCCGTTCCAGGTGAAGGCGGTCAGCGACTGGCTGTCGCAGAACCCCGACCTCAAGGGCACGGCGGCGCAGGACGCGGCGAAGGCGCAGGGCTTCGACGCCTCGTTCATCGCGATCGTGATCTTCCCCGATGTGGTGCAGATGCTGGCCGCAAAGCCGGACTGGACGCAGGCCCTCGGCAACGCGTTCGTGACCGATCGCGACGCGGTGCTGGCGACGGTGCAGCGTCTCCGCAAGGAAGCGCAGGATGTCGGCAACCTCAAGACCAACGCCCAGCAGAATGTGCAGACCGTCACGACCGACGGGGGCGACCAGGTGATCGTGATCCAGCCGGCGAACCCGCAGGTGGTGTACGTGCCGCAGTACGACCCGCAGACGGTGTACTCGCAGCCGGCGACCTACGCGGAGCCGTCCTCGAGCGACAACAGCGGAGATGTTGCCGCGGCGGCGGTGATCGGCTTCGCGGCGGGCGTGATCGTCGGGGCCATCGCCGATGATGACGACGACCATTACTACTACGCCTACGGCGGGTGGGGATACGCACGTCCCTACTGCTATCCCGGCGGGTACAACGATTTCTACGACCACCGTGAGCGGATGGCGAACGACTACTACGACCATCGCGAGAACATGCTCGATCAGCGGGGCGAGAACCAGGCGAACCGCCAGGACAACCGCACCGACACGCGATCGACGCGCCAGGACACGCGGACCGACACACGCACTACGCGCACCGACACCCGGACGGATGCGCGCGGCGCCCGTCAGGACACGCGCTCGCAGACGCAGACCGGCCGGCAGGACACCCGGACGCAGCGCCAGACGACGCGCCAATCAACGCGCGGCGCCTACCAGCCTCGGTCGCAGTCGGTGAACCGTTCGACGACGCGCAGCCAGGGCGCGTTCTCCGGGTACCAGCGCGGCAGCACCGAGCGAGCGTCGAGCGCTCGCGGCCGGAGCAGCATGTCGCACTCGCGCTCCGGTGGTTCGCGTGGCGGGCGGCGGCGCTGAACGACGATTCGAATGACAGGGACACCAGCAATCACCGGAGAACGCGGATGATCAGGGTGCGGGGTTGGCGGCATGCGGCGCAAACGATGGCGGCGATCGGCGCGGCGTGGCTGTGCGTCGGGTGCGCGAGCACCTCGGCGTCGTATGAGGGGCAGCGCACCTTCACGAGCGCCGAGGCGGCGGTCGAGGGGATGGCCGAGGCGATGCGGCGCGACGATGTCGCGACGCTCGAGGCCATCTTCGGCGACAACGCGGGCGAGGCGATCTCGTCGGGTGATGCGACCGCCGATCGTGCGCTTCGCGAGGTGTTCCTCGTGGCGTTCGAGAAGGAATGGACGCTGGATGCCGTGACGCGCTCGAGCCGCGAGCTGGTCGTCGGCCATGAGCGGTGGCCGTTCCCGATCCCGATCGTGAAGGACAGCCGCGGGTGGTGGTTCGACACCGCGGCGGGTCGCGAGGAGGTGCTGGCGCGCCGCATCGGCAGGAACGAGCTGGCGACGATCGACGCGATGCGGACCTACGTGTTCGCGCAGCGCGAATACGCCTCGGAGGCGCGCGACGGCGGCGCGCCGGGCGCCTTTGCGCAGCAGATCGTCAGCGACCCCGGAAGACGCAACGGGCTGTACTGGCCGACCGAGCCGGACGAGGCGCCGAGCCCGCTGGGCGACTTCGCGAGCCGCGCCAGCGGCGAGGGGTACGGCGACGGCGCCGGCGTCTACTACGGGTACGCGTATCGCGTGCTGACGAGCCAGGGCCCCGATGCGCCCGGCGGCGCGATGGACTACATCGTCAACGGCGCCATGACGAAGGGATTCGCGCTCATCGCGCACCCTGTCGAGTACGGGAACAGCGGCGTCATGACGTTCATCATCAATCAGGACGGCGTGGCGTACGAGTCGGATCTCGGTCCTGACACGGCCGGCGCGGCGGGTGCGATCGATTCGTACAACCCCGGCGCCGGATGGGCGGTGGTCGAGTGACGCATCGCGCTTCCACGCTGCGATTCATGACCGGCGCGGCCATCTCGCTGTCGGCGATCCTACTCGCCGGCGATCCGGCGGCTGCGCAGGAGGCGGCCTCACCGGATGTGCAGCCCGAGCCTGCGCCCGCGCCGCAGGGCGTGTTCCCGGTTCCGGTCTACCACGGCGACCTCTGGGAGCGCTCGTTCCTCGCCGGGGATCCGACCGGGGATCGCACGAGCCTCGCCGAGCAGGGCGTGCAGTTCAGCATTGACTGGACACAGACGGCGCAGTCGGTCGTCAGCGGCGGGCGGAACTCGAAGACCGCCTACGGCGGCACGCTCGACTACACCATGACGCTCGACCTGATGAAGATGAACCTTCTGCCCGGCGCGGCGATCAAGCTGCGGGGCGAGTCGCGCTACGGGGAGTCGGTGAACGGCGACGCCGGCCCCCTGCTGCCGGTCAGCGCCGACATGTCTTTCCCGCTGACCAAGGAGCTCGACGAGAACGTGCCCTTCGCGCTGACGACGCTGACCTTCAACCAGTTCTTCAGCGAGTCATTCGGCATCTTCATCGGCAAGTTCGACACGCTCGACGGCGACGGCAATGAGTTCGCATCGGGACGCGGGCTGACGCAGTTCCAGAACCTGAACTTCGTCTTCAACCCCGCGCCGCTGGTGACGGTGCCGTACAGCACGCTCGGCGCCGGGCTCTTCTGGACGCCGGCGGAGCGTGTCGCGGTCTCCGCCTCGATCGCGAATACGTCCGACTCCTCGACGACCACGGGCTTCAGCGACATCGGCGACGGCTGGACGCTCGCCGCCGAGACGTCGGTGCAGTATCGCGTCGGCGACCTGCCCGGCGGCTTCAACGTCGGCGGCACCTTCGCGTGGGACAACGACTTCGCGACGATCGGCCGACGCTTCACCTTCGAGCCCGGCGAGGGGATCACGCCGGTCCCGGGGCAGGATGAATCGTGGGCGCTGTACACGAGCATGTGGCAGTACCTCAGCGCAGAGGCGCCGACGGAGAACGCCGACGCCCCGCTCAACGTCGCGGACGGTCGGCCCGACCGGCGCGGCCTGGGCGTCTTCGCGCGCCTCGGCCTCGCCGACGACGACACCAACCCGCTCGAACTGGGCTTCAGCGGCGGCCTCGGCGGGCGCGGCATCCTGCCGGGTCGACCGGACGACATCTTCGGCGTCGGCTACTTCCGCAACGAGGTGCAGACACGCCGCCTGACGACGGTGCTGGGCATCCAGGACTCCTACGAGGGCTTCGAGGCCTTCTACAACATCGCCGTCACGCCGGCGGTCGGGCTGACCTTCAACGTGCAGGTCGTCGAGCCGGCGCGCGATGTCGATGACACGGGCGTCGTGCTCGGGCTTCGCCTGATGACGAGGTTCTAGCGCAGCGCACGCGTGGGTCCTCGTATCATGCGGCCCGGACGACCAAAGCCGGCGCGTGGGGCCTGACGATGACCAACACCGATATTGCGTTTCGACAGAGCCTTCGGGGGCGCCTGCTGCTCTTCCTCGCGCTGCCCGCGGCTTTGATCTTCCTCGGAACGGGCGCCTACTGGGGAGTGACGTTCTTCTCCGCGGTGCGCCAGCAGGCGCTGAGCCGTATCGCGAACCTGGCCGATCAGGTTGCGCTCGAGGTGGATCGAGGCAACACGCGCGCCGTCGCTGCGGCGAAGGTGATGGCGCTCGCGCAGGAGGAGGCGCTCTTCGGGAACCGGGCCGAGTCCGTGGCCTTGGCGCGGCGCGTGCTGGAGGAGCACCCGGAGTTCACCGGCGCCTACTTCGGGTACGAGCCCGGCGCCGATGACGGCGTTCGCGAAGGCGACCCGGCGCCGGAGCGCGCGACGGACGAGGCGGGGCGCTTCCTCCCCTACTGGTTCCGCGACGACGCCGCGGTGGGCGCCGTCACGCTCACGCCGCTGATCGACATGGAGACCAGCCTCTACTACGACGGCGCCAGGCGCCAGTATCTGGAGACCGGTCAGGCGATGCCGATGATCACCGAGCCCTACGTCTACGAGGGCAAGATGATCCTGGAGCAGACCTTTCCGATCGTGCGCGACGGCGCGTTCGTCGGCATCGCGGGCGTGGACCGCTCGCTCGCCGACATCTCGTCGTTCCTCGAGAACGTGGCGCGCCGGCAGGCGGTCGACATCTTTCTGATCAGCAGCCGCGGGAAGTTCATCGCGACGACCGCCGGTCGCGACCTGCTCACCCAGGCCATCGGGGACACCGCGTACGCGGACCTCTTCACGCCGTTCTTCGAGGATCGCGTGCAGGGCGGGGCCGTCGCGCAGCCGGACCCGATCGACAACGAGCGGTTCTTCTTCGGGACCTCGCACGTGCCGACGGGGGACTGGCTCGTGGTCGTGCGGAAACCGGAGCAGGCGGTGCTGGGGCCGCTGCGCGCCGATGCGCTGCGCGCCGGGGGGATCGGGCTCGCGGCGTTGCTGATTCTGTCCGGTCTTGCGTGGTGGTTCTCGTCCTCGGCGTCGCGCCGGATCCGCTCGGCGATGCACGCCGCGGACCGGCTGGCCTCCGGCGACCTGACGGTGCGCCTGGACGACGACGATCGCGTGGGCGACGAGATCGGCGTGATGTTCCGGAGCTTCAACCGGGTCGCGGATTCTTACCGATCGGTCGGCGAGGTGTGCGAGGCGATCGCGCGCGGCGATTTCTCTCGGCGCGTGCCGGTGCGGGGCGAGGGCGACGCGCTGGCCGAGTCGATCAACCTCATGGCCGAGCGGCGCGAGGCCGCGGAGCGCGAGACTCGGGAGCACGCCGACCAGCTCGGAGCGCGCACGGACGAACTCGAGCGGGTGAGCCGCGAACTCCGCGCGCGTGCCGAGATCGAGTCCGCGCTCTCGACGCTCAACGCGGATCTTCAGGGCGACATCAGCGTGGGCGACACGGCGGCGAAAGGGCTCCGTGATGTGCTTCGCTTCCTGCGAGCCCCGGCCGGCGCGATCTTCCTCAGCGCCGATGACGACCGACTGACGCTCGTCGCCTCCGAGGCGTATCCGGAAGCCGCCGGCGCCGGCCGGTCGTTTGCGCCGGGCGAGGGCGTGGTCGGACGGGCAGCGTCCAACGGGACGCTCGTCGAGGCGGCGCCGGGCGCGGACACGCTGCGCGTGCTCTTCGGGTTCGGTGAGCTCGCTCCTGAGCATGTAATCGCCTATCCGCTGATCGCCGGCGGCGTGACGGTCGCGGTGCTCGAGCTGTGCCTCTTCGAGCCGCTCTCGGACCGGCAGCGCACCTGGCTTGAGATGGCGGCGGAGCCGCTGGCGAACGCGCTGCGATTCGCCGCCGAGCGCGAAGAGCGGGCCGAGGCGGCGCAGGCCCTGCACGAGAGCCAGCAGCGTCTCCAGACGCTGGTCGACAGCATCCGCTCGGTGATCTTCATGAAGGACCGCAACGGCCGTCACCTGCTGGTGAACGCGTTCTATGAGGAGGCCACCGGGGTCACGCGCGAAGCGATCATCGGCAGGACCGACGCGGAGGTGCTGCCGGCGGAGGTCGCCGAGGTCATCCAGGCGCAGGATCGCGCCGTGATGGAGTCCGGGGCTCCTTCCACCTTCGAGGAGACGGTGACGGGCCTGGACGGCGCGGCGCGCACCTACCTGACGACGAAGGTGCCGCTCATCGACGACGCCGGGCACACCTACGGGTTGTGCGGGATCGCAACGGACATCACGGAGCGCCGCGAGGCGGAGATCGAGCTTCGCGACGCGAAGCAGAAGGCCGAGGAGGCAACGGTCGCCAAGAGCGCGTTCCTCGCCAACATGAGCCACGAGATCCGCACGCCGATGAACGGCATCATGGGAATGACGGAGCTCGCGCTCGACACCGAGCTTACCGAAGAGCAGCGCGACTACCTGACGACGGTGAAGTCGTCGGCCGATGCGCTGCTCTCACTGATCAACGACATCCTCGATTTCTCGAAGATCGAGGCGGGGCGCATCGAGCTCGACCCGGTGGAGTTCCTGCTGCGCGACTCGATCGGCGACACGCTCAGCCCGCTGGCGTTGCGCGCCGCAACGAAAGGCGTGGAGCTCGCCTACGACATCGCGCCGGATGTTCCCGACGCGCTGGTCGGCGATGTGTACCGTCTGCGCCAGGTGATCGTGAACCTCGTCGGGAACGCCATCAAGTTCACCGAGAAGGGCGAGGTCGTGGTCTCGATCGGCGTGAAGTCGAAGTCGGCGAAGGCGATCGAGCTCGACGTGCGCGTGCGCGACACCGGCATCGGCATCACCAGGGAAGCCGCGAGCCGGCTGTTCCAGGCATTCGAACAGGCCGAGGCGTCGACGACGCGCAAGTACGGGGGCACGGGGCTGGGGCTGGCGATCTCGAAACAGCTCGTCGAGCTGATGGGCGGCGCGATCGGCGTCGACAGCGTGCCGGGCGAGGGCAGCACCTTCCACTTCAGCGTGCGATTCGGCATCGGCACGGCGCGCCCGTCGGTGACGGTCGACGACGCGGCGCGCGTGCTGCGAGGCAAGAGCGTGCTCGTCGTGGACGACAACCTGACGAACCTGCGGATCCTGAGCACGATGATCGGCCAGTGGGGCCCGAAGGTGATCACGGCCGATTCCGGCAAGGCGGCCCTGGCGGCGCTCGACAGGGCGAAGAGCGCGGGCGAGACGGTGTCGCTCGTCGTCAGCGATCTGCACATGCCCGAGATGGACGGCTTCGAACTGGCCGAGAAGATCCGCGCGCACCCGTCGTTCGGATCGCTGCCGATCATGATGCTCACCTCCTCGGCCTCGCCGGGTGATCAGGCGCGAGGCGAGGCGATCGGCGTGGCGGCCCGGCTGCTCAAGCCGGCGAAGCAGTCGCTGCTGCTCGACAACATCATGCGGATCCTGGGCGGCTCGGACCGAAGCCGCGCCGCGCAGACGCGGACCGATGCGCCCGGCGCCGGCGCCAATGAGTCGCCCGACCTCGCGCCGCTCCGGGTGCTGCTGGCG
>JBICHM010000253.1:0-5215 GCA_043101835.1 Phycisphaerales bacterium
GTGTGCTCTTCCGATCTGTCGACGGTCGGGAAGGACTTCGCGCGTCCTGGCGTCGTGCACCGGCTCGACCGCGACACCAGCGGCGTCATCGTGTTCGCCAAGAGCGACGAGGCGCACTGGAAGCTCGCCACGCAGTTCGAGAAGCGCACCGTGGACAAGCGGTACCTCGCGCTTGTGGAGGGCGACGTGGAGCCGCGCGCGGATCTCATCGATCTCCCGATCGGTCCGCATCCGTCGCGCGAGAAGGGGTACCGCGAGAAGTACGTGGTGCGCCACGACGAACTCGGTAAGCCGAGCGTGACGATCTACCGCGTCGTCGAAGCGTTCGAGGGCTACTGCCTCGTCGAGGTCGAGTTGAAGACCGGACGCACGCACCAGATCCGCGTGCACATGACGCACCGTGGCTGGCCGCTGGTCGGCGATGACATGTACGGCGGGAAGCGCATCGCGCCGAAGGACCTCGGTGCGGGCGAGGAGCTCCTCTCCGCGTCGCCGGACCCCTGGGAGCAGCCGGGGCTTCTTATGGGGCGCCAGGCGCTGCACGCGGCGACGCTCACCTTCCGCCACCCGATCACGGGTGAGACCATGGTGATGCAGGCGCCGGTTCCGGCGGATTTCCTGCGCACCGTGAACGCGATGCGCCGGGTCCGGCCCGGAGAAGGGCGCATCGCGATGGACGCGGCGACGCTCGACCTCGATGTCGTCGTGCCGCACGACCCGGCGCCGCACGACCCGACTAAGGGGTAGGCTTCGGGGCATGGCGATCCGCAGCACGAGTCTGGTCGCGGCCTTCGTGGCCGGCGCGCTGCTGGCCGGCTGCTCGGGGGCTCGCGCACCGGGCGGGGCGTCGCTCGCGGGCGGTCTGCTGGTGACGCTCGAGGATGCCGATGCGCCGCCGACGGTCTTCCTTGATGGGTCGCTGGATGGGCGAGAGTTGTTCTCGAGCGACACGATGACGGTGATCCGGCTGCCCCTGCCCGACGCCGCGCCGGGGTCGCCGGCGGTCAGCGAGTACGCGCAGGCGCTTGTCCCGAGTTCGATTGTGGGCTCGCCGATGTCGCTGGCGGTGTCGCCGGACGGCGCGTGGGCGGCGGTGGCGTCGGCGCGGGCTGGCGCGCTCGACATCCACGAGCGTCTCGACGACCTCGCGCCGATGTCGCGGATCACGCTTCTCGATCTGCAGGCCTGGCCCCCTCGCGCGACGGATGTGACAACGGTGTGCGCCGAGCCCGGGAGCGTGGCGGCGCACCCGGACGGGGGGCGCCTCTGCGCCGTCAGCCCGAGCGCGGGCGAACTCGTGCTCATCGGCGTCAGCGCCGGGCGTTTCCGTGAGGTCGTCCGCATCCCGCTGGCGCCGGTGCTCGGCGTCGACCACGCGCCGCGGAGCGCCCACTGGTCTCCCGACGGGCGCACGATCGCGATCTGTCTCGGCCCGGGCGGCGTGGCGTTCGTGGAGGTCGATACGACCGAGCTGCAGCGCCCGGTCGTGCGCATCGTCGCCCCGCCCACTCCAGCCGGGCGCTTTGTGCGCACCGGCGCGTGGACGCCGGGCGGGGAGGCGTTCCTCGCGCTCGACACCGGGTGGATTGACGCCGAGCGCGGGCGCATGGCGATCGAGAACACTGGCGGTGCGCACCTCGTCCGCCCCGGGGAAGGCGTCGTCGCGAGCGCCACGCTCGAGGGGAACCCGCACGCGATCGCAGTGCATCCGGACGGATCGCGCGCGGTCGTCACCGGCCTTGCGAAGGCGGATCCGGCCGAGCCCGAGGCGGCGCTGCGCCGCGGCGGCACGCTGTCGCTCCTGCGCGTCGGCGGATCGTCGCTCGATGTCGCGCATCGGACGCGCTGCGGCTCTCTGCCGATGGACGTTTCGTTCGACGGCGCCGGCGCCAACGTGCTCATCGCCGATTTCGCGACCGGGCGCGTCGAAGTATTCGGCGTCGGGCGTTCGCGCCTGCGCTTCACGGGCACGCGCATCGAGACCAACTACGGCGTGCACCAGGTGCGCGTCACGCCGTAGGACGCGCCGCGAGCAGGTCAGCATAGGCCACCGGCACGATCTCGCCGAGGACTGGCGCGAGGGCCGCGAGCAGCCGGTCGACCGACGCGCGGCAGTTTTCCGGCGGATGTCCCTCGCCAACGACCGCCTCGAGTTCGAGGAAGTCGCCGAGGCCATCAACGTGGTCGATGTGGATGCGCACATTGTCGAGCAGCCAGAGCTCGCGCCGCTTGCGGACGGTTCCGATGGGCGGGCCAAGTCCATCGAATCGAGTCTGCGCTTCGGTGTCGGTCAGCAGCTCGTAGCGGCTGGCGCGGGCGGTCGCGTCGTCGCTGCGGCTGTAGAGAATCCACTCGGCGGGGCGCCCGACCGTCGCGCGCCGCTTCAGGCGCAGATCGGGATGGGCATAGAAGACAGCCTCCTGCTCGAGCAGGCCGGCGTGGGCGGCGCCGAGGCCGCGCGCGACGCGCCGTGCGCCGTCGGGATCGCGGAGGCGCAGCTTGCATTCGATGTTGGCGCGGGGCAGGTCGGGCGCGGGCATCGCCCGAGGGTAGCCGTCAGCCCGCGGCGCGGGGCTGGTCGTGCTCGGCTTCCATTGCGAGCAGTTCGGCGTAGCCGGTCGAGAGGGGCTCGCCGAGGATCGGCGCGAACTTCGGACGCAGGGACGCTATCGCGTCCTGGCAGCGGCTCAGCTCGCGGTCGCGGCTGACGAGCGTCTCGAACTCGAGGAACCAGCCGAGGCCATCGACCTCATCGAGATTGATGCGCACCCAGTCTTTCAGCCAGATCTCGCGTGTGCGGCGCACGACGATCCAGACCGGCAGGGGCGCCGCGCCGAAACGCTCGCGCGCCTGCTGCTCCGAATAGATCGTGAAGTGCGAGAGCTTGGGCTTCGTTCGGTCGGGCCGGTGGTAGAAGACCCACTCGACCGGATCGCCCGCGGCTTCGCGCTTCTTCAGCCGGCCGTTGGCGACGCGGAAGTAGGTGTCCACGCTCGACTGACGCCCCACCTGCACCGCCCCGAGGCGACGGCACACCGCGCGGGCGATCTCCGGGTCGCGCAACTCGGCTTTGAACTCCAGCGACTGCATCGGGCGAGCGTCTCTCCGGGCGCGTCCGAGAACCCGTCTCGCGACGCGCGGCGAACGCCCAGTCATCGGCACGATCGGACCCCGGGATGACCCCCGACCCCTGCTTCGGGCGCCGGATCAGTCGGCGGGCAGGCGCTGCAGCAGCGTCGCCTCGTCCCAGACCTCGACGCCGAGTTTGTTTGCCTTGTCGAGCTTGGACCCTGCGCTCTCACCGGCGATGACCAGGTCGGTCTTCTTCGAGACCGAGCCGGTGACCTTGGCGCCGAGGGCCTCGAGTCGATCGGTGAGGTCCGGGCGTGTGAAGGCCTCGAGCGTGCCGGTGAGGACGATTGTCATGCCGGCGAAGGGGCTGTCGGCGGGGGCGTCGCCCGGCTCGCGATACTCGCGCGAGGTGAGATCGACCTTCGCCTTCTTCAGGGAGGCGAGCGTCTGTCGGCCGGCGTCGGATTCGAGCCACTGGTGCAGCACCGCGGCGCGGACGGGGCCGAAGCCCTCGATCTGCTCCAACTCCTCGCGCGTCGCCTTGCGCAGCGCATCGGCGTCTTCGAACCGCTCGGCGAGCAGTTTCGCGTTGGCGCCGCCGATGTGGCGAATGCCGAGGCCGCTGAGCACGCGTGCGAGCCCGCGCCCTTTCGCCTCCTCGACGCCGGCGAGGATGTTCTCGAGCTTCTTCTCGCCCATGCGGTCGAGTTCGAGCAGCGCGTCGCGGTGCTGCTTGAGTTCGAAGATGTCGGCGAAGCGTGCGAGTGGGACCTCGGACTCCTCGCGGATCTGGTCGATCGTCTTTTCGCTGAGGCCCTCGATGTCCATCTGGCGCCGCCCGGTGAACCAGATGAGCTTCTCGCGGATCTGCGCGGGGCATTCCGGGTTGATGCAACGCCGGCCGGTCTCCTGCTCGCTCTCGAACTCGCCGGCTTCTTCGAGTTCGGCGGGTTCGACCTCCACGGGGCCGCCACAACCTGGATGCGGACAGAATCTTGGGGCATCGATCTCTCTGGCGCTCTTTGGTCGCTTCGGCAGCACCGGCTCAATGACCTGCGGGATGATCTCGCCGGCCTTCTCCACGACGACGGTGTCGCCGACGCGGATGTCCTTGCGCCGGATCTCGCCGAAGTTGTGCAGCGTCGCGTGGCGCACGGTGGTGCCGGCGAGGAGCACCGGCTGCATGACGGCGCGGGGGGTGATGCGTCCGGTCTTGCCGACCTGGTAGTCGACGCTTTCGAGCACGGTTTCCTTGCGCTCCGCGGGGTACTTGTAGGCGATGAAGCCGCGCGGGCTCTTGGCGGTCGTGCCGAGGCGGTCGAGGAGCTCGTAGTCGTCCACGCGCACGACCATGCCGTCGATGGGGTGGGGGGCGTCGTGGCGCTTCGCATCGAAGTCGTCGATGGCCTCGAGGATCTCATCCACCGTGTTGCAGACCCGCCAGCCCTCGTTGACGGGCATGCCGTACTGCTTGAGCGCGGCGAGCAGGTCGCTGTAGCAGGCGAAGGCGTCGTTCGGGGCGATCTCGCCCCTGCCGTGGGCGACGAAGGCGACGCCGCGCTCGCCGACGAGCCTGGGCTGGTGCTGCTTGAGCGTGCCCGCGCAGGCGTTGCGGGGGTTCATGAAGGGCTCTTCGCCCCGCTCTTCGCGCTCGGCGTTGATGCGTTCGAAGGCCTTCCAGGGGAAGAAGGCCTCGCCGCGGACTTCCAGCACCTCCGGCGCGGTCCGCCCCGTCTCGTCGAGCACGAGCGGGATGGCGCGGATGGCGCGCGCGTTGGCGGTGATGTCGTCGCCCTGGGCGCCGTCGCCGCGCGTGAGCACCTGCGTGAGCCGGCCGCGCTCATAGCGCACGCTCAGCGCGACGCCGTCGATCTTGGGGTCGGCGACGCAACCGACGCCTTTCGAGCCGAAGAGGTCTTCGCCCTCTTCCTCGCCGAGTTCCTTCGCGATGCGCTTCGCCCAGGCGCGCACCTCGTCGGCGGAGTAGGTGTTGTCGATCGAGAGCATCGGCACAGCGTGGCGCTTCGTCTCGAAGCCGCTGACGGGCTGGTCGCCGATGCGGTGCGTCGGGCTGTCGGGGTCGTCGAGGTCGGGGTGCGCCTGCTCGAGCGCCCGGAGCTCCTCGAGGAGCTCGTCGTATTCC